>CACXUA010000040.1 GCA_902770725.1 uncultured Bacteroidales bacterium
TAGCCCAGCAAATGACGTCTGCTTTGAGTACCTTAGCCATAATGTCGTTCACGTCATCGTTGATGACACAACGGCCCAGCTTTTGACAGCTCAGGCAGCCCTTGCAGAACTGAATGTCTTTGTCGACGAGGGAAATCTTCTCCACATCGTTCCCTGCAGCGTTAGCACCTTCCACAAACTTGTCAGCGAGCATATCGCTGTTCGAGCCTTTGCGCAGACTCGTGGAAATAACTACAACTCTTTTCATAACTTTACCTTTTTGTTGTTTTTGATATAGATGCCATGTGATGGTTTCGCTATTCTTTGACCGCTCAGCGAGTAGAGTTCCTCGTCCTTTATGCGAGAGCTGGAAAGGGTATTGATGCCTGTTGCGTCTGACTGAAGCGACAAAGTGACGCTGATATTGCTCTCGCCAGCCTTCAGGAACGAGCGCAATTCACTTTCCGACAGACCATCAATCTTGCCCAATCTTGTGTAGCTCCAGGGGTTGCTGCCGTAGAAGAGGCAGATGTTACTACCGTTATAAAGGATGACGTCGCCAGGCTGAGCCGTTATTTGTTGGTCGCTTGTAGGCAAAGAGAAGCCAAGTGCTCCCCAAATCTCAAAGCCGCCGCTGCTGTTGAGCGTAACGGTAACAGGTGCTTGCTGCAACTTCTCTACCAAAGCCTTTGCTGCGGTATTGTTTTCGAGAGTTACGTTTTGAGTCTGTCCGTCGATAGTGATGTACATCTTATCCATAGTTGTTTGTTCTATTGCGAAGTCTTGTGTCTTGAGCCAGTTCTCGATGAGTGAAGCACGCCTAGAGTGGTTGCTTGCGTTTATCCATAAGGCTTCGCCCATCCAAGTGACGTCAGGTAACAGTCGTTTCGCATCTCTAACTACTCCGCTGATGCTGCTCGAGTGGCTCGATACAATCAGTCCGACATGCTTCCCTGCCATTTGCGAAGCGCTTTGGAACAAGTATGTCTGCATGATGGCAGCCATTTGACTCCACCATAGCGGAGTGACAATAATGACGTTCTGGTATTGGCTGAGCGAGGTTGTCACGGGGTCGATGGCAGGATAGCTGTCGGCATCGTTGGGATTGTCGTTGATGGCGTTCAGCAGCTCTGTACCAAGCGCATAGCCGTTAGCCTCGTACCGCAGTCCCTTCTCGGCAGGTTGAATCTCCAGCACATCTGCCTCAATCTGACTGGTCAACGTTGTTACAATCTCACGACAGTTGCCCGTATAACTGTAATAGACCACCAGAGTTTTACCTGCATTCGCAGGAACTTCAGCCATTACCTTGCTGCTCGAAGAGAAGAGCATCGTAGCAAATAACAAAAGCAATTGTTTCATTTTCGTTTGTATTAGAATTGTTTTCGCGGTCAAATCTCATTTCGACCGCAAAGGTACGGACATTATCCAATATATGTATTACACATATTGGCTGAATGTTTACCAATTTCGCAGAAAGTGAATAAAAATAACGAAATACATACCATTATTAGACTATTTTATGTATCTTTGCCGTCGCTATGAAAAGAATTCTGAGAGTTGACAGTCCTAACGACTATGCAAGATTTGTTGATGCACCAGAACTGCATCCGCTGGTAAGCATCATTCACTACGATGAGCTGAAGCCATTCCGCCATAGCCTGAACAACTATGGCGTGTATGGGCTTTTCATTCAGCGGCAGTTTCCCTTCAACCTCTCATACGGCATGAGGAAATTGCAGGTGAGTGATGCCTCGATTATTGCCGTTGAACCAGGACAGATAGGCGGCTTGGAAGACAACGGCGAGCGCATCTCGTTGTGCGGTTGGGTGCTGCTTTGGTCGCCCGAACTGCTCCACGGAACAGAACTGGAACGTCAGATTGACCGCTATCAGTTCTTCTCGTATTTCTTCACAGAATCGCTTCGGATGGAACCCGACGAATGGCTCAGCATCACGCAATTGGTTTCTCAGATGCGGGAGGAATTGGTTCATAAAGAGGATTCTCCTTCCTTGAGAAGCATCCTGTTGTCCTATTTGCGTCTGATTCTTGAATACTGCAACCGCATTTACCAGCGACAACTCTCCGAAGAGGATAGGGGAGAAGTTGACCTGTTGAAGCGCTTCCACGACTTGCTGCAAACCTATTTCCGCGAGAACCGTCAGCTGTCGAACGGCCTGCCAACCGTCGCCTATTGTGCTTCGGAATTGGCTTATTCCCCTCGCTATTTTGGCGATCTTGTCCACAAAGCCACCGGCGGAACAGCCATTGGCTACATCCACAATTATATAATCAACCAAGCCAAAAGTCTGCTTATGCAAGGTCATAACATCAGCGAGACCTCGCGTCTGCTCGGCTTCGACTTCCCACATCATTTCACGCGCCTTTTCAAGCGTATTACGGGCCTTACGCCTAGTGAGTTTATTGGGAGGTAATGTTGTGAATCATTTACCCACGCAGAAGTGGGCGAAGATGTTGTGGAGGACGTCATCGGAGGTGACTTCGCTGCCGGTGATTTCGCCGAGGTGGTGGAGGCACTGGCGAAGGTCTTCTGCAACCAGATCTGTCGGGATTTGGTTGGTGAAGGCTTTCTTGGCTCGGCGGAGGGCTTTGAGGGCTTGCTTGAGGGCGTTGTAGTGGCGGACGTTTGTCACGATGGCATGTGTGTCGTCGAGGTTGGTGGGTAAGGAAACTTCCTTCACCAAAGCATTCCGTAGGAGTTCCAGGCCGTCGCCATTGGCCGCAGAAATATGGAACAAACGGCTGTCTGGCTGACGATGATAGAGGTAGGAACTGCTGGGCAGGGTCATGTCGCACTTGTTGATGACTTGCATGACAATCTGGTCGTCCCTGAAGTCAATATCGGGGAATGGCTGGTTGCTTTCGGTCAGGAGAAGGATGATTTTTGCCTTTTCGGCTGCCTGAATGGAGCGTTCTATGCCCATACGTTCCAACTTGCTCTGTGTGCTGCGGATGCCTGCTGTGTCGATAAATCGGAATGTGATGCCGCCTATTTGTGTCGTGTCCTCAATGAGGTCGCGTGTCGTGCCTTGAATGTTTGAGACTATGGCTCTTTCTTCGCCTACAAGAGCGTTTAGCAGGGTAGATTTGCCGACGTTGGGCGCGCCTATGATAGCCACGGGAACGCCGTTCTTGATGGCATTTCCCATCTGGAAAGAGTCTGCCAGGTCTTTGATGTGTTTCTCAATCTTATCCATCAGTTCGGCAAGCTCTTTTCTGTTCACAAACTCGACATCTTGGTCGTTGAAGTCAAGTTCGAGTTCGAGCAGGGAGGTGAGGTGCAGGAGTTGCCCTTGAAGGTCCTTCAACTCTTGGCTGAACTGGCCGCGCATCTGGCTCATTGCCATCTGGTGTGTTGCCTGAGTGGAGGAGGAAATGAGGTCGGCCACAGCTTCTGCCTGACTGAGGTCGAGCTTGCCGTTCATGAAGGCTCGCATGGTGAATTCGCCAGGCTCGGCTTGACGGGCACCTGCCCAGATGAGCGACTCCAGAAGGTTCTTCACAATATAGGAGCTGCCGTGACAGCTTATCTCTGTGCTGTCCTCGCCCGTATAGGAGTGGGGAGCTCGAAAGACGGAAACAAGTACCTCGTCAAGTTCTTTGCCGTCCATATCCTTGATTTCGCCGAAGTGCAAAGTGTAGCCCAAAGCCTTCTCGAGTGGTTTGGAGAAGATGCTGCCGGTAATTGTAATGGCATCAGGACCGCTGACACGAACAACGGCAATGGCTCCACCTGGGGGGGTGGCAAGGGCACAAATGGTATCTTGTTTCATGGGCACAAAGTTACGAATAAATGAGCGCAGAACAAAAAAAAAGTGGATTTATTTTGTTTTGTCGAACAAAAAGACTCGAAATATATGAGCGAAAAGTCAAATGTATTTGAAACAATTTTAGCAGATAAAATTCAAAGAATTTTAACAGCTCGTTTAAAGCCACGTAGAGCGCTTGTTTTTGTCTCGGAGGTAGACATGTGCGCCGGAGGGATTTCGTGCGATTCTGGAGCAAAAGAGAGGGGTTACAGAGGGTGCCTGATTCTCGTGATGAGATTGTCATCTCTATAAGGCCTTGGAGAGGAAGAGTGAGTGAAGAAAGCTGAGCGTAACAGCGTAACAGCGTAACACCTAAAAACAAGGTCATATATTTGCAAATCCCGCTTTCTAAGACATTATAACTATCTAATAATTAATATATTATATATATAATTATAGGGAATTTGGAAATAATGACCCCTCAAAAAAAAACAACTGTAACGCTGTAACGCTGTTACGCTTGGTCAAGTAAATTTCCCTTTAAAAAGCAGATTTACAATAAGATACGATATCAGTAAGGCTTCTGCTCACTGGATGTCGAGCCTCGAAAAAGATAGAAAAACACGTCGAAAACCTTCTGAAAATGCCTCAAAATTAGTGCAGAAACCCCTCGTTCCGATGCTTTTTCCTATTCTAGAGGTACATTTGCCTGTCGGAAAAAAACAGCCTTAAAGCCTCATATAGAAGGATTTTTGCACTAAGTGGGCACTTTCACACGCGAAAATGGCAATCGTGACACGTTAAATTGACCTTTTCAGCACGTTAATTGTTACAACTAATCATGCTTGGTGCTAAAAGTTCATAGTGTCTCTAAGGCATTCTTTAGTGCTTCGAGGTCGCGGTCGGTCGTGGCCCAGTTCGTCACGAAACGGCAAAGTGTTCGTTCAGAATCAAGCGGCTCCCAAGTTTCAAAAAGCACATCGTCCATGATGTGCTTCATCTGCTCGTTTGTGAGCTCAACGAACTGCTGGTTGGTGCTGGAGTCGCGAAGGGGGATGCCTGCATCCGCAAACAGCTTCTGCATCTTCATTGCCATGTCGATGGCATGCTTGGAGATGTTGAAGTAAAGATTGTTTGTAAAGAGCGCATCGAATTGAATACCAGCAAGTCGGCTCTTGGCAAGCAGAGCCCCGTGTCGCTTCACGATGTTCATGAAGTGGCGTGGGGCATTGCCTTGAGGGAAGACGACCGCTTCGCCACAGAGTGCCCCGACTTTCGTGCCGCCAATATAGAAGACATCACAATGACTGGCCAGCCAAGCGAGGTCGAAATCACACTCGGAAGAGGCAAGTCCGTAACCTAGACGAGCTCCGTCGATGAAGAGTTTGAGCTCATAGCTTTGGCAAACGGCAAGTATCTCTTCTATCTCCTTGGCCGTATAGACGCTGCCAAGTTCTGTGGGGAAAGTGATATAGACCATGCCGGGTATGACCATGTGCTCGAGTGTCGGGTCGGCATGAAAGGCTTTGAGCCAGGCTTCGAGTTCTGTCGCAGACATCTTGCCGCCATGAGAGGGTAAGGTGATGACCTTGTGTCCGCTGGCTTCTACAGCTCCCGACTCGTGGACATTGATGTGGGCCGTCTGCACAGCTATCACGCCTTCGTAGGTCTGGAGTATGCCGTCGATGACCGTCGCATTGGCTTGCGTGCCGCCTACGAGGAAGAAGATGTCAGCCTCAGGGCACTTGCAAGCTGTTCGTATCTTGTTTCGCGCCTGCTCGCTCCACTCGTCAAAACCATACGACTGGCTTTGCTTGCCGTTCGTCTCGAGCAAATGACAAATCACTTCAGGATGCGCTCCGTTGTTATAATCGCTCTCGAAAGAAATCTTCATCGCTATTTCTTTTTGCACCAGGTGTTGGCTATTATGATGAATATCACAACGAGGGATATCTTTTCCGTCGGAAACATAGCGGAAGGACTCAATCTTCTCGTTCTGCTTTGGGTCTTGAATCTTGAGTCGAATCTGGCGGCCTTGTGGTCCGTAGAAGCCTCCGCAAGCCACCGTGATGCCGCGAAGCATTTCCTTGCCCGCAACTTGCTCTATGAGAGAAGGATTTGCGGTTGCCACATATGGCGCTCCTTTCAGTGGAGACCAGTTCATATGACGTGTGAAAGCCTTTTCCAAATCAAGGTCGCAAACCTCGTTTCGCCCGGCATAATAGTTGAGCAAGCCGTCGAAGCCAATGCTCTTCACGCTGGCTATGAATGTTCCCAAGGGCGCTTCGGGTTGAAGGCCGCCACAGGTGCCGATACGGACAAGTGTGAGAGTCCGATGCTCGGGCTTGTCCTGACGCTCCTTGAAATCGATGTTGGCGAGGGCATCCAGCTCGTTCATCACGATGTCGAGGTTGTCGCAACCGATGCCATGACTGAGGCAAGTGATGCGTTTTCCCTCGTAGGTACCTGTAATTGTGTGGAACTCACGGCTCTGTATCTCGCATTCTTTCGAGTCGAAATGCGAGGCAACTGTATCAACACGGCCAGGGTCTCCAACAAGAATGACACGGTCAGCCAGCTGTTCCGGCTTGATGTGAAGGTGGAAGATGCTACCATCTTCGTTAATGATAAGCTCTGATGATTCGTACTTCTTCATGGTGGGTGGTATTATTTGTTAAGTTCTATGCGTGTTTCCGTAAGGCGGATTTGTGCCGCAATCTGAACGCGCTGGACTTCGTTCATGGCTGCATATTTGGCGCGAAGAGAGGCCAGTTCTGCCGCTTTTGCATCATACTCTTTCTGTGTCTCGAGCCATATCTTGGCCTTTTGCTGAGCCAGAGGGTCTTTGAAATCTTGTAATGTGTAGCAGGTTCTGAAATCGTTAATGACGAACGTGAAATCGCGTTTCTTAGCTTCGTTTTTCGTACCTTGACGTGCTTCTGCAAGCCGTTTCTTAGCTGCATTTACGGCATTCATGTCTTTCCAAGTGTCCTTGATGGACGAGATGCGAGCCATCGCAGCCAGTTTCTTCGCTCCAAGCTCCTGCTCGTTATAGATGCGACGGGTTTCTGTAGGGATGAATGTATAGAGGCAAACCGTATCGGCAGGCTGGTTGCGGTCGGTCACG
Source organism: uncultured Bacteroidales bacterium (assembly GCA_902770725.1). GTDB lineage: Bacteria > Bacteroidota > Bacteroidia > Bacteroidales > Bacteroidaceae > Physcousia. The sequence continues at coordinate 6,877 of CACXUA010000040.1, forward strand.
AACCAGCCCAACTGCTGCTCTTCGTCGATAACCATCAGGTAGTCGTTTGCCGGCGAATTGAAGGGCATTCCGATGTTCTCTGGTGCCAGGAACTGCCCGTTGTCGGCATCATAGCGCGTCATGAAGATGTCGTAGCCACCAAGGCTCTCCTCGCATTCTGCGGCATAATACATCGTGATGCCGTCTGTCTGCATGAAGGGGAAGTTGAAGTTGTCTTCTTCTTCCTCGTCGAATCCCTTCAGCTGCGTTTCCATCTGCCATTCTCCGCCGATGAGAGACTTCTCTTTCAGGCGTAGATGTCCCTTCTGATTGGGCTCCGAATAGACAATTCTGTTGCCCAGTTCGTTCAGGAAGAGCGTGCCATCATGCTTCCCAGCCTTGAAGAAATCGGCATAGTTCATGATTGTGCCGCATTCCTTCGACAGTTTAATCTGCTGCAAGACCTGTTTCTTGGGCAGGATGATGCTGTCGATAAATGTCACTTGTTCTGTGGCATGGAGCTTCATTTGGGACTTTCGGGCAGCCTCGAGGAGCGCTTCTTCGTGGATGGTTGGCTGTTTCTTCCTCGTCAGGTCGGCAATCTGATGCTCCAGAATCTCCTCGGCAAGCTTGAAGTCGTATGCAGCCATAGCCTCCTGAGGAGTTACGGTATAAACAGGCTCTTTCACCTTCTTTCCTCTCTTCTGAGCAGAGATGTTTAACGAAAGAAAGAGTGCCACGAGTATGATAAATATTTTCTTCATGTGCTTGCAGGTAATTACTTGAAAATGAAATACACAGCGAGTACTAGGCAGACGAGTGCTGCCAGATGGTTCCAATGCAGTTGCTGCCCCTGGAAGATCAGGTTGGCTATCACGCAGAAGACAATCAGGGAGATGACTTCCTGTATGACTTTCAACTGCATCAACGTGAATGGACCACCATTATCAATAAAGCCGATTCGGTTGGCAGGCACCAGGAAACAGTACTCTATGCCGGCAATCATCCACGAGAAGGCAATCACGGCTATCAGGGGCCAGTTCGTAGAGATGCCAGCCTGGTTGAGTTTCAGGTGTCCGTACCATGCAAGTGTCATAAAGACATTACTGCATATTAGCAATAAGATTGTATAAAGTCCGTTCACGATGTTATGTGTTTAATTAGAGTTATTGTGGCTAGTCGAAAAACGTGGCGTGCCGCGTTGGCAAACTTGGCGTGCCATGTTGGCCAACTTAACGTGCCATGTTGGCCAACTTAACGTGCCGCGTTTTCGAACTACCTTTATTATTTCGATAGATACTCATGCATAGCCGCAGCAGCACGGCGTCCGTCGCCCATGGCCAGGATGACTGTCGCGCCACCACGAACGATATCGCCACCAGCAAAGATGGTTGGGATGTTCGTCTGCATACCTTCGTTTACGACGATAGTATTCTTGCGACCGAGCTCGAGACCCTGTATCGAAGTGGGCACGATGGGGTTGGGGCTTACGCCGACAGCTACGATGGCCTGGTCGATTGCAATCGTCTCGGTTGCTCCAGGAATGGGCACAGGAGAACGACGACCGCTGGCATCTGGCTCGCCAAGCTCCATCTTCTGGAGCACGACTTCGCAGACATTTCCCTTCTCATCTGCATGATATTCAATGGGGTTGTGCAGGGTGAGGAACTCGATTCCTTCCTCTTTGGCGTGCTTCACCTCTTCGAGTCGTGCAGGCATCTCTTCCTCGCTACGACGGTAAGCGATAAACACGCGCTCAGCACCCAGACGTTTTGCCGTACGACAGCTGTCCATGGCCGTATTTCCTCCACCCACAACCATCACGTTCTTCGCTTTCTTGATGGGCGTAGCATACTCTGGGTTGCTTGCATCCATCAGGTTGATGCGCGTCAGGTACTCGTTGCTGGACATGATTCCGTTCGAGTTCTCGCCAGGAATGCCCATAAAGTTTGGCAGACCAGCACCAGAGCCTACGAAGATGCCCTTGAAGTCTTGAGCCTCAAGGTCTGCAATTGTGATGGTTTTACCCACGACACAATCCTTCACGAACTTAACGCCAATCTTCTCCAAGTTCTGTATCTCGACATCCACAATTGCGTTGGGCAGACGGAATTCAGGTATGCCGTATTTCAACACGCCACCAATCTCGTGCAAAGCCTCAAAGACTGTCACGTCATAGCCGGCTTTCGCCATATCGCCTGCGAAACTCAATCCCGAAGGACCAGAGCCGATGACAGCAATCTTCTTGCCGTTCTTCTCAGCAACTTCGGGCAGAGCCATCTTGCCAGACTCGCGTTCGAAGTCGGCTGCAAAACGTTCCAAGTTACCGATGGCAACTGCTGGCTCGTTCATTTTCAGATGGATACATTGTGCTTCACATTGTTTTTCCTGAGGGCAAACACGACCACAAACTGCAGGCAGAGCCGAAGTCATCTTCAGGACTCGGGCTGCATTGAGGAACTCTCCGCGCTCGATATTCTTGATGAACGACGGGATGTTAATGCCGACGGGACAGCCCTGCATACAGGTCGGATTAGCGCAATCGAGACAACGTTTCGCTTCTGTCAAAGCCTGTTCTACAGTCAAACCTTGGTTCACTTCCTCCGTTCTGGTCGTAGCACGATAGACAGGATCGAGCTCAGGCATCTTCTGACGCTCTATGCCAGTACGTTCCTTAGCCTTCATCGACTTGCGAATCTCGTCACGCCAAGCAGCACTTCTGTCAGTAAGTTCAGAGAGAGGCGTGGTAGTGTCCATATTGTCGGCACTTACCTTGGCTTTTTGAGCACAAGTCTTGTCGCATTTCTCTTGCTCCTTGCCCTTTGTCCCTTGCCCCTCCAAAGCTGCCTGATAGGCTGCCATAGCTTCGAGTTCCTCAGCCTTGAAAGCGCCACCTCTTTGCATCATTTCGTTGAAGTCAACCTGATGACCGTCGAACTCTGGGCCGTCAACACAGACGAACTTGGTCTTTCCACCAACACTTACACGACAAGCACCACACATGCCTGTGCCGTCCACCATGATAGTATTGAGGCTGACATCAGTCGGAATGTCGTACTTCTTAGTCAGCAAGCAGCAGAACTTCATCATGATGGCAGGACCGATGGCAAAGCACTTATCGACCTTCTCGCGCTGGATGACTTCTTCCATACCGACGGTCACCACACCTTGCTTGCCGTAAGAACCGTCATCGGTCATGATGATGACCTCGTCACTTGAGGCACGAACCTCGTCTTCAAGAATGATAAGGTCCTTGCTACGACCTGCAATCACGCTGATTACTTTATTTCCAGCAGCCTTGAGCGCCTGGATGATAGGCAACATGGGAGCAGTGCCTACACCACCACCAGCACAAAGTACGGTGCCGTAGTTCTCGATGTGAGTGGCACGACCAAGAGGTCCGACTACGTCTGCTACGTAATCTCCCTCATTCAAGGCGCAGAGCTGACTCGTGCTGGCACCAACCGTCTGGATAACCAACGTGATGGTTCCCTTCTCGAGGTCGCTTCCGGCTATAGTGAGAGGCACACGTTCGCCCTTCTCGTCAACGCGAACGATAACGAAATGGCCGGCCTTGCGTGCCTTTGCAATCAATGGTGCTTCAACGTCCAAACGGAAAACTTTCTCGCTGAACTGAACTTTCTTTACAATCTTGAACATAGTTTTTCTGTATTGTGTTATCCTTAAATTAGTCAATCAACTCGCAACCCATGTAGGGGACAAGCACTTTGGGAACTCGGATGCCCTGTTCCGTTTGGTTGTTCTCCAAGATGGAAGCCACGATGCGGGGCAGAGCGAGGGCTGAGCCATTGAGTGTGTGGCAGAGTTCTGTCTTGCCTGTAGCGGTTCGACGAACACGGCACTTCAAGCGGTTAGCCTGATATGTGTCGAAGTTCGAAACGGAGCTAACCTCGAGCCAACGTTTCTGGGCTTCACTATAAACCTCAAAGTCGTAGCAAATAGCGCTGGTAAAGCTCTGATCACCACCGCAAAGGCGAAGGATGCGATAGGGGAGTTCGAGCTTCTGCAACAGGCCTTCCACGTGTGCGAGCATCTCTTTGTGGCTCTCGGCACTATGCTCGGGCGTATCGATTCGCACGATTTCTATTTTGCTGAACTCATGCAGACGGTTCAATCCACGCACGTCTTTACCATAACTTCCTGCTTCACGACGGAAGCACTGGGTATAGGCGCAGTTCTTGATGGGCAGGTCCTTCTCGTCGAGAATAACGTCGCGATAGATGTTCGTCACAGGAACTTCAGCCGTCGGAATGAGGTAGAGGTCATCCACCTCACAATGATACATCTGACCTTCCTTGTCGGGAAGCTGACCTGTGCCATAACCCGAAGCGGCATTCACAACAGTTGGAGGCATGATTTCCTCGTAGCCGGACTTTTGTGCCTCGTCGAGGAAGAAGTCGATCAAAGCACGTTGAAGCCTTGCACCCTTGCCTCTGTAGACAGGGAAACCTGCTCCAGAAATCTTGACACCAAGGTCGAAGTCGATGAGATTGTACTTCTTGGCCAGTTCCCAATGCGGAAGCTTAGCTGTCTCAACAACAGGATTTGCATCCCAGTTGCCAACCGTATCTTTGCCAAGAACACATTCCTTGAGGTTGGACTTCACGACCCAATTGTCTTCGGCACAAGTGCCTTCAGGAACTTCGTCGTATGGGATGTTTGGAATCTGGCAGAGAAGACGAGTCATTTCCTGCTCGGCAGTCTCCTTCTTGTTTTCGAGATCCTTGCTTGTTTCCTTGAGGGCGGCAACCTTTGTCTTGACCTCTTCAGCCTCTTCTCGCTTGCCTTGCTTCATGAGCATGCCAATCTCGGCAGCCAACTTCTTGGCGGCTGAGAGGTTCTGGTCGAGTTCAGTTTGTGCCTGACGACGGCTCTTATCAACGGCAATCACTTCTTCGATAGCCTTGCGTGCGTCGGCGAAATGTTTCTTTTCGAGTCCTGCGATGACTCGTTCGGTTTCTTCTGTGATGAGTTTTAGTGTAAGCATATATTGTATTTACGGTTTGACGATTTGCTATTTAAAATGGGAACCAGACGAATGCGGCTGCGTCCCAAAGTGCGTGACTAATGATGATTGCTCTCAGTTGATTGGGCATAAGCCAATAGAGTCCGCCCCAAACTATGCCGCAAACTAGGGCTGCCATGATGAGCATGAAGTTGCCTGAAGGCAGATGAACTGCGGTATAACAAGCCGTTGTCAACAGAAAAGCGACAAACGGGGAACGGAATTTCGTAAGAGTTCTCTGTACATAACCTCTCCAGAATATCTCTTCTGCAGGTCCTATGACAAAGAGCAGGAGTAAAGCAAGCAGGGTAGGAGAGGTATCTCCCTTAATATTATATATAAGGTTCACCTGCGCGCGCGAAAAAGAAAAAAGGAGTTGCGATACTTTGTCACCAACAAAGAATACTCCCCAAAGCATGGCTGCGATGAGAATAGCAAGTATGCAAGTATAGGTGGCAGGTGGCGTATCTTCTGGAGAAATGTCTGTCCCAATGCTTCCTTTCCCGCCAAAAGCAAAGGCGAGGCAGGTGAGGATGAGTGCCGAAGCAGTCATGCAAACCCAGAAGTTAACGTGGGGCGACGTCCAAGGCGAGAACATGATGAACCACAACAAAGCAGCAACAAGCAGACTCAGAATAAGTTTGCTTTTGTCGCGTATCTTTATGGTATTGCTTGTCGTCATGTGCCTTTATGTTAGAGCCTCAATGATAAGTCCGATGGCGAGTGTCATGCTGAAGGCAAGTTGCAGTTTTGCTGTTGCTTCATCAAGGGTGGCAATGGCTTTGATGCCTTCTGTCTTACAGGACAGCATCTTTTTACTGTTCTTTATTGCCAATGGAAGACTGATAATGGCAAGCAACGTCCAAGGGCTTTCCAATCCCAGAAGCACCATTATCAAGAGCCAGCAATATGGCATGATGATTTCGAAAATGTAGATTTTGATGGATTCTGAGCGTCCTGCAAGAATTGGGAAAGTTCGAATGCCTGCCCGTTTGTCGGTCTCAATGTCTCGAGTATTGTTGACGTGAAGGATGGCAACTGTAATGCTTCCCACAGGAATGGCGAGCAAGAGGACTGCCAGCACGATTTCGCCACTACAAATGAATGTCGTCCCAAGCATAGGCAGGAGTGCATAGCAAGCCATGATGACGAGGTCGCCAAGAGCAGCATACTTCAATGGCGGATAGAGCAAAGAGAGGGCGATACCTGCCAGACCGAACCAAAGCAAAGTGATGCCTGTAAGCCATACCATCAGCAAACCCATCAGAATGGCTGCGATTTGTAGGCTGACGGAAAGAGTCAAAACTTCCTTTGGCGTGAACTGTTTGTCGGTAAGAATGCGGACACCATAAGTGTCAGGAGCATCCACGCCTCGCTTGTAGTCGTGGTAGTCACTCCAAACATTGCCGGCAGCATGCACGAGAACAATGTTCACGAGAGCCATGATGCCCAGCCACCAATTGACTTCTATGCCTTTGCTCCAAAGGAACATCATCGTTACGAAGACTGGCATAGTGGAAGCGGGGAAGGACCAAGGCCTTGTTGCCAGCACCCATTCTTTTATTGTATGTCCTCTCATGATGTCTTAAAAACATAGTCCCCTCAGTGCTGAAAGCATGAGGGGACCTTGATTTGAGTTGTGATTGTCTGTTTCAGGTGAGCTTGGATGCCCTTATGCCTCAGCGGTGACGGGGACCACACTTACAGTACTGCGGTCGAGGCGACCTTTCCTGAACTGTACGGTTCCATCAACGAGAGCATAGAGAGTGTTGTCCTTGCCCATAGCAACGTTAGTGCCGGGATAGTGACGTGTGCCACGCTGACGAACGATAATGTTGCCAGCAACGCACTTTTCACCACCAAAAATCTTGACGCCCAGTCTTTGAGCGTGTGATTCGCGTCCGTTCTTTGAACTACCTACACCTTTTTTATGTGCCATTTTGTTTAGTCTTTAGCGTTAAACATTAAGCGTTGATACCCTTGATGGTCAGTTCTGTGAACTGCTGGCGATGGCCGTTGAGCTTGCGATAGCCCTTGCGACGCTTCTTGTGGAAGACGAGCACCTTATCGCCCTTTACCAGGGGTGAAACGACTTCGGCCGTTACCTTTGCGCCTTCAACGGTGGGAGATCCCACTGTGATGGTGCCGTTGTCGACCAATAACACATTCTCAAATTCAACAGTCTTGCCTGCTTCTGCTTCGGGCATGTGATGAACGAAGAGTTTCTGACCCTCCTCAACACGGAACTGCTGACCGTTAATCTCTACGATTGCGTACATTTTTTAATTAATTATTATAACGGGTTTGACCGCGGGGCGGAGTCAACTCGTGACCCACTTTTTCGAGCCTCTACGGCATAAATCGGCTGCAAAGGTACACTTTTTCTGCTTATCTGCCAAATTTTTGGGCAAGAAATTGTGTTTATTTTGATACTTTATTCCACGTAGCTTTCCAGCAGCTTGGCGTTTTCGTCGGGCAGGATGGTTACTTCCTTGATGGAAGCCGGTACGACGAGTGACTCGCCTTGATGCAGGAAGATGCCTTGTCCGGCTGGGCTGAGGAAGCAGCATTGGCCGTCGAGACACATATAGACGCGGAAGCTGTCAATACTTGAATAGTCGCGCTTGAAGGGCTTGGTCAACTTCAACTCGTTGGTCGTGAAGAAGGGACATTCCACGAGACTCACGATGGCGTCACGACTTTCGGTATAGGCGACCTTAGGATCGGTTGTAATATCTTGGAAGTTGATTGCTTCGAGTGCGAGCTCGGTATGCAGTTCGCGGAGGTTTCCGTCACGGTCACGACGCAGATAGTCGTAGATGCGATAGGTGACGTCACTGGTCTGCTGAATCTCTGCGATGACCATTCCTGCACCGATTCCATGCACGCGACCTGCTGGGATGTAGAAGCAGTCGCCTTCGCTGACGTTGACCTTGTTGAGGTCATCCTCGATGCTTCCATCAGCAACTTTCTGGGCGTAGTCGCTCGTCTCGATTTTCTGACGGAAACCTGCAATGAGTTGGCTGCCACGGTCTGCGTCAACAACGTACCACATTTCGTTCTTACCCATCTTTCCATGCCTTTTTGCGCTGAGGGCATCATCGGGGTGAACCTGAATGGAGAGGTCCTGACGGGCATCGATGAACTTGATGAGGAGGGGGAAGTCGTTTCCGAACTTCTCGAAGTTCTTCTTACCGAGGAAGTCGGCACCATAGCGAGACACGATTTCAGGCAGAGTCAGGCCTTTGTCTATGCCGTTTGTGGCAATGGATTCTGAACCTTTTACTGCGGACACGACCCATGTTTCAGAGCCCCAAAGAGTGGGCTTGAAGATCGGACTAAACTTGAGTATTTCCATAATATATTAACTGATTTTGTTCATTCTAAATACGATTCTTGCCAGTCGGAGCTCTTCTTCCTTGTAGATGTCGCCGTATTCCTTCATGGCTTTGTCCATGCTGTCGGACTTTGCATTCTCGAAGTAATCGAGCAGTTCGTTCATGCAGTCGTCTCCCAACACCTCGTCTGTGAAGTAAGTTATGTCGAGGTGACGTTTCTGTTCGGCAAGCAACTCGAGTTCGTCGAGCACTTCATCCAGTCCAAGGCCCTCGGTTTCGGCATAGGAGTCGAGTGCGATGTGGCGGTCTATGGCTGTGATAAGCTTGATTTGTTGCTTGGCAAGTTGCGAGACAGTATGAACGTTGGTTGGTCGGTCAGCCTGAGCCTGTTCCAGGATTGAGTCGATTTCTGGCACATCCGATTCAGTTTCGTTGATGGATTCGTCATCAGGAATCGTGAAAGACTTCGGCTTCCTGGCGAACTTCTTGCCCGATGCAGTCGGCAGCAAAGCGTTTTTCTTCGTGACCATCTGCTTGAGCAGACCATTCTCGTAGGCAGTATCGATGATGGTAGCCCAGAAGTCTTCGTCGTTGGTTTCGCCTACGCCGAAGTATTCTTTATCAAAGAGTTCGTATTCTTCTATCTGGCGGCTCCTCCTGCCCATCATGAAGTCGATGAGCAGTTGACGCTGAGCTGGCATATTGATTTCCAGCAGCGCCTTAATGAGCTTCACTATTGGTTCTTTTGCTTCCATAATATATTTATAAGCCTCTCTCAAATCCTCTCCTAAAGGTGGGGAATAAAACTTCTTCCTTCGGGCTGAAGTGGGAGGAGGCACCTTTCGGGGTGCAAATATAGAACATTTATCCATTGCAGCAAAGGAATTTAAGATTTTTTTCGAAGATAAGTTTCAAACTCCCTAATTCGAAAAGTCGAGAATATTGGCAAAAAACTTTACAAATGCTTGTTCGTCAAGTTGACAAAAAAGTTGTAAAGTTTTTTCCCTGACCACGAAAAAAGTCAACTTTTCGAGCGCAAAACAGGGATATTTCAAACTTAACACTTCATCTTTTCAAACTTGACACGTCGATTTTGCTAACTTAACACGTTGAGTTGAGCCTTTTGACTGGTCAAATTTGGCCACGAAACACGCATAATTTGCGCATTATGCTAGCATATTCCATGCTTGTGTCATGCTAACAGCTTAGAAATCAGTCACGCTCCAAATTCAAAAAATGCGCGTTCTTTTCAGCCTCGGCACTGTTTGGCCGCAAACAACGCAAGGAAATTGGGTCAGAATCACGAATTTTCATGACAATTTCTTCTGGTCATTCAATTATTTACCACTAAGATTCCCGGTTGATGTAAATAATGTAATAGGTAAGTGTATTATTTTAATAGCTTTAAGTATTATTGTCATAATAAGTGATATCATTTTGTGTAATTGGCGTATCAAAAAGTTACAGATTAACATTTCTTAACCTATTTTTGATGATATTGTATTCCATATACGTATATCTTTGCGAAGGAATTCATGATAATTGTATTCTATTAACAAAAGAAGACAAAACAAACTATAATTATAAACTTTAATTATTTAACATGAAAAGAACAAAACTCTTCAGTGTAGCCCTGCTCGCAGCAACATGGCTCACAGTCGGCTCTGTCCAAGCTTGGGACGAGCCTACACAAGTAGAAGGTGTCTATCAGATTGGCACAGCCTCTGAATTGGAGTGGTTTGCTGAACAAGTGAACTCAGGTTCGACCACTATCAATGCTCTGTTGACAGCTGATATAACTTGTAATGCAGAAACAAGCTATGCAACCATCGGCAATTCAAGTAAACCTTACAAGGGAACCTTCGACGGCGGTGGTCACCGAATCATCAACCGCAACGTGAATACAGGTGCGAGCAATGGCGCTGGTTTTTTCGGTTATCTTAATGGCGGTGCCCTCATCAAGAACCTGATTCTCGACAGTTCCTGCTCTTTCACTGGCAATCATGTTGTAGGTGCCTTTGCAGGTGCAATGACGGGTGGCGGTACAGTTGTGTTTGAGAATTGCGTGAACGAAGCCCCAGTGACGGCAACTGCCTCAAATGGTGCTTCTGCAGCCTTTGTGGGTGCCTCTCAAGGAACAACAGCAGCTGCTATTAAGGTAACCAATAGTGCCAACACAGGCACTATCACTTGTGGTGAAAGTGGACGTGCAACAGTCTTTAGCTCATATTCTAATTCTGGAAGCACCTTTATAAACTGTTACAATACAGGTATGCTTTCCAAGTTGAATGCAAGCAACCAGAACTTTGTTCAGTGGAGCAACAGTACTCCCGTAATCACAAACTGTTACGAACTCAGTGGTGTTGCAAATGCCACGCAAGGCATTATTCGTTCCTCTGATATCGTTTCCACTGGCGAACTCTGCTATCTCCTGAATGGTGATCAAAGCGCGATTACCTTCTATCAGGTTGTTGGCAGCGGCAAACCAATGCCGTTTGAAGTTGAAGGCGGACAAGTTTATGCTCACGGTCAAGTATATTGCGACGGGACATCCGCTCCGGGCACGACATACGACAACAATGGCCCGGATGGTGTCGTCAATCTAGGCCACGAATATACAAACGGTATTTGTTCTCGTGACTGTGATGCCCATTTCCAGCCTGCAGTACAAGATACTGATGGATACTGGATGATAGCCAATGCCGGCAACATGGAGTGGTTCAGTAACAATCAAGCAGCAGCACCAGGCACTTACACCAATGCCAAGTTAACTGCCGATATTGACTTTACAGGCGTAACACACAGACCAATCGGCTCCGGTTCCAGCGATAAGTATCGTGGTATTTTCGACGGTCAGGGTCACCGCATCACCAACCTAACCGCTTTCACACGTCAGGAGAGAGTCGGTATCTTTGGCGCTACTCGCGGTCAAAGCACATTCATTCGTAACCTCATTATCGACAGCTCATGTTCCTTCACGGGGTCTAACTATGTGGCAGCCTTTGTAGGCGATATGCAATATCCTAACTCGCCCAATTACACCACGTTCGAGAACTGTATCAACGAAGCAAACATAGTAGCTACCGGGACCAAGGTAGGCGCCTTTGCCGGCGGTTCTTCAACATCCGATGGCGCTTGCAACATTGTCAACTGTATCAATCGTGGCAACGTGAGCGGTAGCAACACAGTTGGAGCCTTTGTAGGTCAGACTGCCGGTACGGGTATTATTACGGCCAGCTACAACGAAGGAGAGATTCTTGCCGGTCAAAGTGGTTCCAACAACCTTGTTGCAGCTGGTAACGTCACCTTTGACGGCGCTTGTGACCTTAGTGGCATGGAAAAAGCAGCTCAGGGTATCATCCTTACTGCTGCTGATAAGGCCAACGGCGCTCTTTGTTACAGCCTGAACGGTGACCAGACTACCATACGTTGGACTCAGACAATCGGCACCGACGACGAACCTGTACTTGGTACGACCAGTCAACAGGTCTATGCTCATGGTCAAGTTTACTGTGATAACTCCGCTGCCCCAGGTACTATATATAATAATGTAGGCCCAGATGGTATAATAAACATCGGTCACGAATACGTTAACGGTATTTGCTTGCATAATTGTGATGCGAAGTATCTTCAACCTGAACTGGTAGATGGTTGGTATTTGCTTGCAAACGCAGGTAACGTGGAATGGTATGCCAGGAAAATACAGGCAGATGCCACTTACGGCGGTGGTGACAAGAATGTTAAGTTGGTTGCCGACATTGATCTGGATGGAGTGCAGCACACTCCAATTGGCTGGGATGGTGGCCACAAGTTTGCTGGAAACTTTGATGGCCAAGGATATCGCATTTCGAATATGAAGTCATTTGTTCGAGAAAACAAAATTGGTTTCTTTGGCGAGATTCGTGGAACGGCTAGAGTTAAGAACATCATCATCGATAAGACCTGCTCTGTTTCAGGAACGACCTTCGTGGCTGGTCTCATCGGTTGCATGAATGTGACGACCTCTGGTGCTCTCACGACGCTTGAGAATTGTATCAACGAAGCAGATGTCACTTCTACTGGATATGGTGCAGGTGGTCTTGTTGGTGCTACAGAATTCGATGATATCGGCGGACTTGTGCTGCAGAACTGTGCTAATAAAGGCAACATCACTGGTGCATCACGCACAAGTACTCTCGCAGGTGATATGCGTAGTCGCAGCGTTACGATTAACAACACCTACAACAGCGGTTCTCTCCTTGGTGGTCAAGAAGGTTCGAACAACCTTGTTGCAACAGGCAATGTTACATGCAATGCGGCATGTGATGCCAGTTCAACAGCTAGCCGCTCTCAGGGAACTCTGCTTGCTCCAGCAGATGTTGCAAGTGGTGCTCTTACCTATTGGCTCAACGGTGACCAGTCGGCTATCTGTTGGACGCAAACTATCGGTAGCGACGATGAGCCCGTTCTCGGCACAGGAAGTAGCCAGGTATATATCCACGGCCAAGTTTATTGCGATAAATCTCTTGCCGAAGGCTCTTCATTCAGCAATGAAGGTCCTGATGATCTTGTACAACTTGACCATAATTACACCAACGGTATCTGTTCTCGTAATTGCGAAGCTCATTTCCAGCCTGCAGAGCTCGAAGGAGATTTCTATCAGTTGGGCAATGCAGGTAACGTCGAATGGTTTGCAGCAAAGGTAAATGCCGGACCTCAAAACATCAAAGCTAAGTTGACAGCAGACATTGATATGAATGACGTTATCCACACGCCTATCGGTACATATAATGCCAACAATCCAAAGACTCCTTTTACTGGCACTTTCGATGGACAAGGACATGTGATTCGCAACCTCTATGTTCATACGACGGATAAACGTGAAGCTGGTTTCTTTAGCCGTACGGAAAATGCAACAATACAGAACATAGGTTTTGAGGATGCAATTATCGAAAGTAACGATCGTGCAGGTGTGCTTGGAGGTGAAGTGTATCGCTCAAACAACGTCAGCAACATCTATGCATACAATTCCACTGTAACTTCCACCAACACATCTTCCGACAAGGGCGGTCTTGCTGGTGAGGCAGCAGGCAATACGAGGTTCGTCAATTGCTGGACGACGTTTGCTACCATCGGAGGTAAACTTGCCAATACTCCAACAAATAGCTTTGCTGGCGTTACAGAAGAGGAAATGACTAGTGGTGAGTTGACATACAAATTGAACACTGGTGCCGGCAGTATGGTATATTACCAAACTTTGCCTACCGACGAACATCCCGTCTTCAGTGGTGAAGTTGTTTACTATGTCGGTAATGCAGGTTATTCAACGATGTATGACACGACTACTGGCTATGAACTCAGTGGCGATGTACAAGCCTTCATTGCAGCTAGCAATGGTTCTTGGCTCAGTCTTACAGAAATTGATGACATTCCTGTTAGTTCAGCAGTCATTCTGAAGGGTACATACTACAATAGAGTGCCCGTTTCTTCAACTTCTAGCGATGTTTCCTCAAATGTTCTGAAAGGCACTGATGCTGATACTGCTGCAGATGGTACAATGTATGTCCTCGCAAAGGTTGATGATAAAGTAGGTTTCTACAAGGCTACTGGCACAATCGCTGCAGGCAAGGCATACTATCAGAGCGCAAGCGGCGTGAAGGCATTCTACTTCGACGGCGACGATGCAACAGGCATCAGTGGCGTTGACGCTAACCTTAACGCTAACGATGCTATTTACAACATTGCTGGCCAGCGCATCCAGAAGATGCAGAAGGGCATCAACATTATTAACGGTAAAAAAGTTCTGTTCTAATGAAGAAAACATATTTAATCCCTGCAATGCAGGTTGAGTTGGCAATGGCAGCACAGATGCTAGCTGAGAGATCAGCGACGACACCGTAGATGGTGGCAGCGCTCTGACAAAGGAAGAAACCACTTGGGATATCTGGGAAGATTAGTAGCATCTTAGATATCTCGTTAATATCCGAAGAGGGGTAGGGCATTAGGCTCTGCTCCTCTTTTTTTCCTTTACCAGTCGACTCTCCAAACTACCTGTGGATAGTTGGCAAACTTAACGTGGATAGTTGGCAAACTTAACGTGGATAGTTTGCGAACTTAACGTGTTATGTTTTGCAAGTTCTCTTTGCATAAAAACTATGTCGTTTGTTGACAGTCCTGAATAGAGAGGCCTTCAAAATATGCGACGTAACATCGTTGGTGGAAAGAAGGTAATGAAGATGTAAATTACGCCGTATAAACATACATCTTTTAATATAACGGGGAGCGACACATTGATGTTGCTCCCTTACTTTATCCCTTAACGCAATCTATTACGAAGGAAATGCCTACGGGCATAGGCAAAGAAGAGTATTACTCCGGCAACATTACCAATCCATCCCATCCAGAAAGCAGCACCATAGGAGAAGTACTCTGCTACTATTCCACCAAGAATGATGCCAAAGCCAACTCCTGTCTCCCAAGCTGTAAAGAGGGTACTGTTGGCTGTGCCGCGTTGGGAGTTAGGGGCCAAATTGATGAACATCGTCTGAAAGGCTGGGAACATGTGTCCGTTGCCCAAACCGACAATAAAGGCTGCTCCATAAAAGCCCCATGCATTGTGAAAGGCAGCAAAGACCAGATAACCGACAAAAGAGATGATGACGCCGCTGGTGGCATTCTCTGTGATAAGACCTTTACGCAACCCTCGAGCTCCTACCAGTCTGCTCGAGATAAGCCCTACGCAAAGCAAGGTAAAGAAAAGTCCTGTGCCGGTCGTGATGCCGAGTTCCTGCTTCGCATAGATGGCAATATAAGTGCTCACCACACCATAAGAGAAACTGTAACCAACTATGCAAAGTGCTTCGGGCCAGCCTTTCAGCAAGAGGAAGCGGTCGAGAGAAACAGACCCCCCAACCCCCTTTAGGGGGAGAAGAGGACGACGCTTGAGTTTAAGTGTGCTGTTTATAGCAAAGCCGATGCCTGCAGTCAAGAGAGAGATGAGGAAAATAAGGTCATAGCTCGCTGTCCATTGGTAGATGAGCATGCCAATAGTTGGCGCAATAGCTGTACCAAGATTGTTACTCAAACCATAGTAACCTATGCCTTCAGCTCTTCGACTTGAAGGAAGGACATCAATGGCAACGGTACTGTTGGCAACTGTAGTGGCTCCCATTGGTGCTCCATGCAAAGTCCTCAGGATGCAGAAAGAGAGTAGGGAACCTGCCACGAGATAGCCGCCGAAGAAGAGGGCGAATAGTCCGTAGCAGACAAGCAGCACGAGCTTTCGAGGAAAGGAATCGACGAGGAAACCACTAAAGGGTCGAATGAGCAAGGCTGTCAGAGCATAACCGCTCAGCACCATACCTGTCTCGTCCTTCGTGGCACCAAACACTTCGCTCAGATAGAGCGGGAAGAGTGGCGTCACCACCATGAAGGAGAAGTAAAGCATGAAGTTCGCCGTCCATGCTTTCAGGTAGTTGCTGTTCCAGAGGCGCTCTGTTGTCATTGTTTCATCAGGAAAGCCTTGAAGTTGTTGAAGTTCTTGCTCATTGAGACAGACTGCTTTGTGCCTTTCATGAAGGCTTGCAGTCGCTCGGGTATCGCAATGTCGCCATCGCAGATATCGTCCACCGTTTGCTTGAACTTAGCTGGATGAGCTGTCTCGAGGAAGAATCCGACCTCACCTTCTTGCAGTCCATCTCGCAAAGCTTGATAACCGCATGCTCCATGAGGGTCAAGTTGATAACCCGTCTCTGTGAGACACCTCTTCATGGTCTCTGCAATCTGCTGGTCGGTATAAGTGGCACCGCTGATGTCCTGGCAAATGGCTTCGTGACTCTTGCCATAGAGATCGAGGATGCGTGCAAAATTGCTAGGGTCGCCAACATCCATCGCATTGGCAATGGTCTGCTTGCTTGATTTTGGCTCATAACGGCCTGTCTGCAAGTAGTTGTAGAAGATGTCGTTAGCGTTGTTGGCGGCAATGAAACGGCTGATGGGCAGTCCCATTCGCTTGCCAAAGAGGGCAGAGCAGATGTTACCAAAATTGCCCGAGGGGACACAACATACAAATTTACTATTTGACGATTTACTATTTACGATTTGTTTCAGCTGTGCATAGGCATAAAAGTAATAGAAGCTTTGGGGCAGGAAGCGA
The DNA here is from genome assembly GCA_902770725.1 of uncultured Bacteroidales bacterium. GTDB lineage: Bacteria > Bacteroidota > Bacteroidia > Bacteroidales > Bacteroidaceae > Physcousia. Next base: position 23,354 of record CACXUA010000040.1, read on the forward strand.
GCCACATTGATGCTATTGGCCGAGGTGAGCTGCATCTTCTTATTGAGTTCTTCGTCCATGAAAGCATTCTTGACGAGGGCTTGGCAGTCATCGAAAACGCCATCCACCTCGATTGCCGTAATGTTCTGGCCAAGCGTCGTGAACTGGCACTCCTGAATGGGACTGACTTTTCCTTTTGGATAAAGCACATAAACATGAATGCCTTCTACGCCAAGGAAACCGTTGGCTACGGCGGAACCGGTATCGCCACTCGTGGCAACAAGGACGTTAAGGTCCTTAGCGTCTTTAAGGTACTTAGGGTCTTTAAGGAAGTAGTTTAGCAGTCGTGCCATAAAGCGAGCGCCAACATCCTTGAAGGCGAGGGTAGGGCCGTGAAAGAGTTCGAGGGAATAGATGGGCTCTTCAACTTTTACCAGCGGTATGTCGAAGGAAAGTGTGTCATAGACTATCTTGCGAAGGCTCTCGGCATCCACATCTTCACCGAAGAAACAGTCAGCAACACGATAGGCAATCTCCTGAAGAGACATGTCCTGAATGTTGTCGAAAAACTCTTGTGGAAGGGGCTTGATGCGTTCTGGCATGTAGAGTCCTTTGTCTTCAGCCAGACCTTTAACGACGGCTTTTTCGAGTGTAGCAAGAGGTGCCTTGCCATTCGTGCTATAGTATCTCATATCTTTTTACCTTTTCATAAATTCTTTAATAAAAGCATCGCCTTCAAGGTTACCATAGATACCTTCCTTTGCAGCCACTTCATCGAAAGTCTGAACCTGGTCAGGCTCAATGCCTGGATAGTAGATGCAGAAAGGGATTGGTTCTGCTGTGTGGGTGCGATGATGGATGGGTGTCGGGTGGTCAGGAAGAAGAGCGATAGAGGTCCCCTCTAACTCCCCTTTGGGGGAGGATAATGCTTCCAAGATGGGGGCAAGAAGTTTCTTGTCGATGTTCTCGATGCATCCCAATTTCAACTCCATATCACCATCGTGACCCGCTTCATCGCATGCCTCGACATGAAGATAAACGAAATCGTTCGTGCGCAAAGCCTCGATGGCTGCTCTTGCTTTGCCTTCGAAATCTGTATCCCAAAGACCTGTTGCTCCAGGCACATTGATAACGTCCAAACCTGCATAACGACCGATGCCCCGAATCAGGTCAACTGCAGTGATGACAGCTCCCTTCTTTATCTGCGGAAAGGTTTCGGTGAGGGGCGTCATCTTTGGTCGGTAGCCACCGCCCCAAGGCCAGATGCAATTGGCCGGGTCTAAGCCTTGTTTTTGTCGTTCGATATTGAGCGGATGCTTTGCCAACAAGTCTTGGCTGCGAAGAATAAGGTCCGTGAGAAGCCTTGCCGTTTCCTCTGCTTCGGGACATTCTGCTTCGAGCATATAGTCTCGCCAAGGTTTTAGTGGGATATCGTGAGGAGGCGTGCAACGAAGATGCTTGTTACCGCCTTTTACGACCAAGAGATGCCGGTATTGAACGCCTGTATAGAAATGGACTTTGTCCGAGCCAAGATTTTCCTGAAGGAAACGAATCAATACATCGCCTTCTTCCGTTTCAAGCCTGCCGCAAGAGTGGTTCTTCAGGAGGTCGCCTTCGAGGCAAACCAGATTGCAACGCAGAGCAAGGTCGTCTTCCTGCAGTTCCACACCAATGCTTGCCGCTTCAAGTGGTCCACGACCTTCATAGACAAGGTGCTGGTCGTAACCAAGAATGCTTGAATTGGCAACCTCGCTGCCAGGATGGAATCCATCTGGAATTGTCTTCAACAAGCCATTGCGACCATGCTTTGCGAGCCAATCAAAATGAGGCGTGTCGGCATATTGGAGCAGAGTCTTACCTCCCAACTCTTCGCATGGCCAATCGGCCATGCCATCGCCAAGAATAATGAGATGTTTCATTATGCTAGGCTCATAATGTCTGCAAATACACCAGCGGCAGTAACACTGGCACCAGCTCCATAGCCCTGAATGAGCATCGGGTATTCGCGATAGCGTTCTGTCGTGAGCATAACGATGTTGTTGCTCCCTTCAAGTGCATAGAACGAGTGGTTGTTGTCGAATTCCTGCAAAGAGACGGTGGCTTTGCCGTTATCGAGCTTTGCAACAAAGCGCCAAACCTTCTTCTGAGCCTCGAGATTCTGTCTGCGAGCCTCGAAATCAGCATCAAGCGATGGTAAGTTCTTCCAGAAGTTCTCCAATGTTCCTTCGAAGAACGATTGAGGAATGAAGAGCTTAGCTTCCACATCTTCCTGACTAATCTCGTAACCAGCTTCACGAGCCAAGATAACGAGTTTGCGGATGACATCCTTGCCACTCAAATCGATGCGTGGATCGGGTTCGCTGTAACCTCTTTCCTTTGCCAGACGAACTGTCTCGCTGAAAGGAATATCCTTGCTGATTGTATTGAAGATGAAGTTGAGCGTTCCACTCAGAACTGCCTCAATCTTAAGTATTTTGTCTCCAGAGTTACAAAGGTCGTTGATGGTTCTGATGATGGGAAGACCTGCACCGACATTCGTTTCGAAGAGGAATTTGACGCCTCGCTTTTGACTGGTTTCTTTGAGCAAGTGGTAGTTCGCGAAGTCGCTGCTTGCCGCAATCTTGTTGGCGGCAACGACGTTGATGTTGTGTTCGAGGAAGTCGGCATAAAGGCTGGCCACTTCTGGACTGGCGGTACAATCGACAAAGACGCTGTTGAAGATGTTCATGCCAATGACCTCGTCGTGAAGCCTTTGGATGTTACTCTTGGGCGATGCAGCGAGTTGTTCGCGGAAGTTCTCGAGATTGATGCCTTCGCGAGTGAACATCGCATTGTGTCCGCTTGCAATACCCACGACGTTGAGCTTGAGTCGGAGTTCGCGCTTCAGCTTTTCCTGTTGTTGATGAATCTGCTCTATGAGGCTGCCACCAACGGTTCCAACACCACAAATGAAGAGGTTCAGGACTTGGTATTCGGAGAGGAAGAACGAGTCGTGGATGACATTGAGAGCCTTGCGGAGGAAGTTCTGATTGATGACGAAAGAGATGTTCGTCTCGCTGGCACCTTGCGCACAAGCAATGACGCTGATACCCGAGCGACCAAGTGTTCCGAAGAGCTTGCCGGCAATACCAGGCGTGTGCTTCATGTTCTCGCCAACGATAGCGACTGTTGCCAAGCCTTTCTCGGCAAGCATCGGGAACATCGAACCATCCTCAATTTCCTTCTGGAACTCGAGGTTCAAAACACGACAAGCCTCGTCGGCATCTTCGTCCTGAACGCCAATACTGGTACTGTTCTCACTGGAAGCCTGACTGACCATAAAGACGCTTATCCCGTTGTCGGCAAGGCAGGTAAAGATGCGGCGATTGACACCAATCACACCCACCATCGAAAGGCCGGAAACCGTGATGAGCGTGGTTCCCTTGATGCTCGAAATACCTTTAATGCTTCTGGAATCGTCTTTTACGTCGTCCTTGATAATAGAGCCTGGAGCATCGGGATTGAAAGTGTTCTTGATGAGGATGGGAATGTGCTTGATGCAAACGGGATAAATCGTTGGCGGATAAATGACTTTAGCACCGAAGTTACTGAGCTCCATCGCTTCGATGTAGGTCAGTTCGGGGATGACGTAAGCCGAGCTGATGACCTTTGGGTCGGCCGTCATGAAGCCATCCACATCGGTCCAAATCTCAAGCACGCTTGCTTCCAGAGCCGCAGCGATGATGCTAGCAGTATAGTCGCTACCGCCTCGACCCAGGTTGGTCACTTCGCCGCTCTCGATATCTGTGCTGATGAAACCTCCAACAACACTTATCTTTGGCAATTTCTGCCAAGTCTTGCGAACCAGCTTGTTGGTCAGTTCGCGAACCAGTCTGTTCTTGCCAGCCTTGAATTCCGTCTTGATGAACTCGCGGCTGTCGAACCATTCTGCACCTTCGATGAGCGCTGCAACAATCTGACTGCTAATACGTTCGCCATAGGAAACGATGGCAGCTTGAATCTTGGGACTGAGGTCGCGAATGAGATAGACGCCCTGGAAGATGCTACGCAGTTCCTCGAGCAACTCGCCAACGGTAGTCGTGAGTTTGTCGCGCTTTTCGCCGGCAGGGATGATGGCACCGATCATCTCTTCGTGTCGAGCCTTTATCTCCTCGAAAGATTGCTGATAAGAAGCATCGCCCATCACAGCCATTTGGCTGGTTTTGAGGAGTTTATCGGTAATGCCGCCCAAGGCACTGACCACGACGATGACAGGTTCGCTCTGTCCCTCGATAATCTTTTTTACGCTTAATATGCTATCTACAGAACCGACTGAAGTTCCGCCAAACTTAATTACTTTCATCCTTGATTGTTAAGATTTCGCGTGCAAAGGTACAAAATAATTCATAATTCATAATTCATAATTCATAATTATTTTATACTTTTGCACTGAAATGGTCAATGGTCAATGGTGAATGGTCAATGAATTGAGTTTGCGTATTCTGCCGCAACAAGCTTATAACGAGCAGAGCATCTTGGCTTATCTTCGCCAGGAAAAGGGTATCAATGCCAATGCCGTAAGGGTCATCAAGCGCAGTATTGATGCTCGCCAACGAACCATTTTTGTCAATTTGACTGTAAGGGCTTATGTGGGCGAGGAACCACCTTTGCAAGACTTTGAGCCCTACATCTATAAAGATGTGAGCGAATGTCCTTCGGTCATTGTTGTGGGCGCTGGCCCTGGCGGATTGTTTGCGGCTTTGCGTCTCATTGAACTTGGACTGAAACCGATTGTGATAGAGCGCGGCAAGGATGTTCGCGAGCGAAAGAAGGATATTGCCCGCATCCGGCCGGAACAACGCGTTGACCCCGAGAGCAATTATTGTTTTGGCGAGGGTGGGGCAGGAGCCTATAGCGATGGAAAGCTCTATACGAGAAGCAAGAAACGCGGCAATACCGACCGCATCCTGCAAATCTTTGTTCAGCACGGTGCAAGTCCTGCCATTCTCTCTGATGCACATCCCCATATCGGAACAGACCGTCTGCCTCGCGTCATAGAGAATATGCGCAACACGATTCTAAGATGCGGCGGCGAAGTGCACTTCCAAACGAAGATGACAGGACTCATCATCGAAGAGGGAAGGGTGGTCGGCATAAAAACAATGGCCAATGGTCAATGTTCAATGGTCAATGGAAAAGCCGTCATTCTTGCTACAGGCCATTCTGCCAGAGACGTTTATCGATACCTTGCCGAGAGCGGGATTGATATCGAGGCAAAGGGGTTGGCGATAGGTGTTCGTTTGGAGCATCCTGCAGAGCTTATCGACCAGATTCAGTACCACTCCAAGCAGGGACGTGGCAAGTGGTTGCCAGCTGCGGAGTATAGCATGGTTACGCAGGTTCAGGGTCGTGGCGTATATAGTTTCTGTATGTGTCCAGGCGGTTTCGTAGTGCCTGCAGCAAGCGGTCCGGAACAAGTTGTCGTGAATGGCATGAGTCCCTCGAATCGAGGTGGTCGTTGGAGTAATAGCGGAATGGTAGTGGAAGTGGAACCCCTAACCCCCTTTAGGGGGAATACGGAGTCTCCTCTTCGCATGATGCTTCTTCAAGAGGAACTCGAGCGGCAATGCTGGCTGCAGGCAAATCGCTTG
>CACXUA010000041.1 GCA_902770725.1 uncultured Bacteroidales bacterium
GCACTAGTCTAACAACCGCCCCTGAATTGCCTGCCACCACACTGGCTGAATATTGCTATTATGATATGTTCTACGGATGCACTGGTTTAACAACCGCTCCTGAATTGCCTGCCACCACACTGGCTGATTATTGCTATTCTGAAATGTTCTGTTACTGTACTGGTATAACAACTGCTCCTGCATTACCAGCCACAACACTGGCTGCGCACTGCTATGAATTTATGTTCGTTAACTGCACAGCTCTCACGAACTTTACAATGGCGCACACGGTCACAACAATCGGTGAACACTGCTTCAATTACTGCAGCCGACACCACAACCTTTACTACAGTGCTGAGAGCGTTGACACCTGCTCCCAGGTTTAATGGTTGGATAAGAGTAAGCCTCGACATACCAGATAACTTAGTTGATACGGAAGGCTACATTGCTATTCACCACAAATTATATGGTGAGAATGGTGGTAACTACTTCTTTATTGACGACTTTGGTATCTATGGTGATGACGTTCCAGGTTCTGATGATTGGACAGCAGTTACTGCAAGTAATAGTCCTAAAGTGCTGGAGAAGCTTATCCCCAATACCCGCTATGAGTACAAGATTACCAGTATTCTGGGTACTGATGAGGCAACCTCGGATATCTATTCCTTCACAACTCTGAAACTTGACAAACTTGATCTCGTAGATGATGGAGAGAATTCTGAATACATTGGTTCTCTCTCTGGTGTAAATGACGTTGATGTAACACTTAAAGACCGCACACTTGTAGGCGGTAAGTGGAATACCCTCTGCGTGCCCTTCGGTTTGGTAAGACTTACTGGTACTCCTTTGGCTAATGCTGACATTCGTGAATTGACTGCCGCTTCGTTTGATGTTGACAACGATAAGACACTCACTCTGACCTTCAGCAAAGTTAATCAGATTAAAGCAGGTGTGCCTTATATTGTTAAACCGACAAGTAATATCTCAAATCCTGTCTTCAGCAGCACACTGATTCGCGAAGGTCTGAATCCAAAGAAGTGCGAATTTGGTGACAACATGTCTATTACCTTCAGAGGTACTTATGACAAGATTACTGACTTTACGGGTGTTCCTGGTGTAGGCTCAGGTGATAATGCACTGAGGAAAGTTCTCTTCATGAATGCTAACAACCAGCTTGTTTATCCAGCTAGCGCTTCCTATCTCAAGGCACAGAGAGCTCTCTTTGTTCTGTCAGGTATAGTGGCAGGTCCTGTAGGCAGCAACACTGGCATCAAAGCGTTTGTTGTAGACTTCGAGGATGATGAGGATCCAACAGGTATCGCAGAACTCTTTGGACTTGAGGAAAATGGCACTTGGTACGACCTCAATGGTCGCAAGCTTACAGGCAAGCCTGCTCAGAAGGGCGTTTATATTAACAATGGTAAAAAGACAATCATTAAGTAAGGAGGATTAAGCAATGAAAAAGACATATAAGACACCTGCAATGCTTGCTGTGACATTGCAACAGCAGGATATGCTGGCAGAAAGTTTCCACAACATCACAACAGGAGGAAGCACTACCCCAGACATTACTTATGGTGGTGAGGACGATCCAACCGATCCGAACTATGATGGTGGTCTCGCAAAGGGTTTCACCTCAAAAGATCTTTGGGACAACGAATGGTAATCAAACCTTAACCTTACCCCTAACCTTAACGGGATAAAGAAATAGGTAATTAATAAGAAGGCACGCCTGACAAAATAGTCGGGCGTGCTTTTTTTGTTCTTTCTCTTGCAAGGTTGCATAAAAAGTCGTACCTTTGTGGCGTGATTAACATCACACCACGAGGACAGGCTGCATCTCAACATAGAGCAAGCTCTCTGTATTCAGTTTGCTCTGTCCTTGTCAACGCAAATGGTGATACTCGAACCCCCTGTTCTTCCTTTAGGAGGAGAGAAAGGGAGTAGGGTAGAGAGGGAATCCGGTGCGATGCCGGAGCAGTGCCCGCTACTGTATTTGCCTTCTTAGCGCAGCGCATGCATGTCACTGGGACAACATCCTGGGAAGACGCGCTGTCGGGCAAGAGCCAGGAAACCTGCCATTTCGCATAACATAACAAGCATCCTCGGGACAAGGATGACAGAATAATAATGAAGTTAAAAGAGGGAGTTAAAAGAGGAATTAGCTCGCTACAATCGTTGGAGTGTACGTGGACGACGGCTTTCCCTGCGAAAGTTGTATCGTTATGTGCTTTGTCCAATGTGATGAGGAATTACTATCTGCAAGCGATTCTGGCTATCGTATTGGTACTTGCTGTGACAGCAAGTGCCAGTGCGCAGAATCCAACAGACAGCATAAAGCAGTTGCACGAGGTGACCGTCACGTCGAAGCAACCTGTTCGCACTATTGCGACGTCGCAAACATTGAGCGGCGCCGACCTGCAAGCCTTGAGTACTACGTCGGTTGCCGATGCCTTGAAGTACTTCGCAGGCGTTCAGATTAAGGATTATGGCGGGCTTGGTGGACTGAAGACCATCAATGTCCGTTCGCTTGGAGCGCAGCATGTGGGTGTTTACGTCGATGGTATTCGCCTGACGAATGCGCAGAACGGAACCGTCGACCTTGGCAAGTTCTCCCTTTCCTCCATGGAAACTGTGTCGCTTTATAATGCCAACAAGCTCGACTATTGCCAGTCGGCCAGCGAATATGCCTCGGGTGCGACGGTCTATCTGCAGACCAAGAGGCCCACTCACGACTCGCTCTCCGTGCAACTTCGCAACGCTTCGTTCCATACTTGGATGGCGAAAGTGAACGGACAATTCTCGTGGAAAGGCTGGCAAGGCTTTGTTGACGGAGAGTATTGCACGAGTCGAGGCGACTATCCCTTCCGCTATCATTCTGAATATGAGGACACTGTGGGACGCCGTGCCAATAGTGACATTCGCTATGGTCGCGTGGAGGCTGCTCTGTTTCGGGGCGGCTTCTCGTCGCACATCTACTATTACGATTCCGAACGCGGCTGCCCAGGCGGCATCGTCAGGCGTTTGAGCGACAAGTACACGAACGTGGGCAGAGAGTGGGACCGCGACTTCTTTGTACAAGCGAGCTACCAAGCCCAGCCCTTCGAATGGTTCCGCTACAAGGCAAATGCCAAGTACACCAACGAGTATCTCCGTTATTGCACGAAGTATCCGGAGAATCAAAATACCGCCCGAGTCGATAATCATTACCGTCAGCAGGACGCTTATGGAGCCCTTTGTGCTGCCTTCATGCCTTGGAAATGGCTGTCGCTCTCAACGAGTTACGACATCAGGTACAGCATTATGAAAGCCGACCTGAAGCGCTTCGAGGACGTGAAGCGTGTGGATCAGAAGCTTGTCTTTGCCGCTCAGGCCAACTGGAAAGGCATACAAGTTGCAGCATCGGCACTCCATCAGCGCTATTCCGACTGGACTTTCGTGCAGGCAGGAGCCGCCGATCCCATAGACAGATGGACGCCCGCGGTGTCGTTGGCTTACACATTCTACGGGGTGACCGTTCGCGCTTGGTACAAGGAGATCTTCCGCGCTCCGACCCTCAACGACCTTTATTACACGCAGGTTGGCAATCGCAACCTGAAGCCTGAGGACACCAAGCAGCTGAATCTTGGTGTGGAATACCATTGGGACAAGAAGGCTTGGGCAGTCGATGTGCAAGCCGACATCTATCGGAACAAGATAGAGAACCGCATTGTCTGTCTGCCGCTCAAGGGCACATACACTTGGTCGATGATGAATTACGGCTACACCTTCTGCCGAGGATTGAACGCGACGCTCAAGGGACACTACCACTCGAAGCAATGGAACTTCTCGCTCCTCTCGTCGATTACCTGGCAGAGGGACGTCGATCGGACCGATCCGACTGACGAAGACATGTATGACAAGCCGATATGTTACTCGCCCACCTTCTCCTCCGGACTCACGGGCATAGTAGGTTGGCGGTCGCTTCAGTTCACCACGTCGTATCTTTATGTTGGCGAAAGGATGTGGAGCAAAGCAGATCCCGAGGACATTCTGGAGCCCTACCACAACGTTGACATGAAGCTTTCCTACACCCATAACATAAGAAAAATATCGCTGGGACTGTGCTTGGAGGTCTGCGACGTACTCGATATCCAGTACGAACACCTGCCTCGCTACCCGATGCCCGGTCGTAACTATAAATTCACACTATCTTTCGGAATATGAAACAGCTCATTACATTTATCGCCCTTACATTATTTATATATAACACGCGCGCGCAGGAGAGGCTCATCCTCCTGAACGAAGGCATGTGGCAGGCAGACAACGGACGAGTCAGCTACTTTGAGGATGGCTCGATTCTCAGCAATCAATGGTTCCGCGAAAAGAACGGCTACAAGATTGGCGACACGCCGAACGACATCATTCAGGTGGGCGACAATCTCATCGCCATTGCCATCAACTGGTCGAACATCGTGCAGTTCATCCGTCCGGACGGCACCGCTGTGGCTGCTACGGAAGACATTCCGAACAATCGTCGCCTGTGCAGTGACGGCAGATACGTCTATGTGTCGAGCTACGGACACGAGTGCGAGACCATCGGCGGCACAGTGTATTTCGACAAAGGCTATGTCGCGAAGATTGACATCAGCAACTTCAAGGTCGTGGCCACCTGCGAGGTCGGCTACGAGCCCGAGGGCATAGCACTCTACAAAGGACGCCTCTTCGTGGCAAACACCGGCGGTTATGCCGAGCAGGAGGGCGATCATGAGTTCGAGACGACGGTTAGTATTATTGATGCCGCCACGATGACTGTGGAGAAGACCATCGATACGGGCGTTCCCAACCTGTACGGCGAGATGTCGCAAAGCGACCGTTATCTGTGCATCAACTCGCCTGGTGACTACTACGAGATACCCCCCTGCGGCCTGATCTTCGATTGTGAGAAGGCCCTTCAGGACGAGAAGTGCGTCGTTGTCTTTGACTATCCCGTCACTTACAACACGACGACCCTCGACGGCAAGTTCCTTGCAATCGGCTCCGCTTTCTCTTATATCACTGGAGAATACGAGTTCTCCCAGCTCACCATCAACCCCGAAACGGTGATTCAGACTGACGGGGAGAGCGGAATCGAAGAGTCACTCCCGGGCACTTTGCTGGCCGACTTCGCAAACATGACGCAGCCTTATGGCATCTACGTCAACCCTTACACGGGCTACATCTACGGCACCGATGCCGGTTCCTTCGACGGTTCAGGCTCCCTCTACCAGTGGTCGCCCGAAGGTGAACTGCTTGGCACACACAAAGTCTATATCAATCCCGGCCACTTCCTCGCTTTGCCCCCAGACGATTGGGCAAATGGAATAAAAGACCTTAACACCCCTAAAGACTCTAAACACCCCAATAATCTCTACGACCTCAGCGGCCGCAAAGTGTCCTCTCCCACGCCGGGCAGGTCGGGCATCTACATCAAATCAGGCAAGAAAATACTATACAATTCCCAACTCCGGCAGTGAAGTTCATTAAATAGTCATGAATATTTATTAAATGTTCATGAATCTATAATTAAATATTCATGACTATTTAATGAACTAAGCCTGTCAAGTCGAGCAACGAGGCCTTTCGGGGCGGGCAACACAGGCTGCAGAAAGAATCGATAAACAATATCAAATACAATTAACCCTTTTATTAACAAACAACATTTATCATGAAAAGATCATTATTCTCATTGGCTCTTTGTCTGGCAGCAATGCTTGTCAGCGCACAGAGCTACGAGGTGAGGACTCTCACCTTCGAGGACGCTGACTATCGTGGCTCAGGCAACGTGGTGGGCGGAAACGATTGGTCGTCGCTCATTGATGATGCCGAGTACAACGGCACGCTACTTTATGGCGACGGGGCAAGCACCTACATGTGGTACGACGAGGGCAACACAGAACTCGTTTGGGACGGACTTGAGGACAGCGGAATGGGCCAAGCCTTCTGGAGTGGCGGTTCTGCCATCTCTAACTATTATGAGGCAGACTTCAGCCAGGCCGACTACACGCGCCAGCTGAGCATCCCTTTGGCACAAAGCGACAATCAGTTCATCGTTGTGTTCAACTCCGTGAACCTGCAGGGCTATCCTTCTTTCACGAATTGCACGCCGTTCTACTTCTCCGACGACAAGGCGCGCGTCATCGAGTCGGTTGATGTCATCAACACCTCTTATGTGCTCAACTCCCTTACCAACGGCGACGGCTTTGCGCCGGCAGCTACCGACGAGAGCCAGTTCGTTGTTCACTTTGAGGGAACACACGAGGACGGCACTACCAGCGAGGTGACGTTCCTGCTGGCAGACGGCCGTAACTTCGTGACAGACTGGACAAGCGTGGACCTCACGCCTCTTGGCAAGGTGAAGTCTCTCCGCACATACGTCACCGGCAGCAGCGACTTGGAGGGTGACTACGGACTCAACACGCCCGGCTATGTAGCGCTGGACAACATCAAGGTGCGCTTCGACCTTCCCCAAACGGTTACCGTCACGATGAATGCCAAGTCAAAGCTCATCAAGAGCCTCGTCAATATGGAGACAAACGAGGCTGTTGAGGTGGGCGAGCCCACCAGCAACAAGTACACGTTCGAGGCTGCCGACGGCTCCTACCTGCTGACAGCCACGGCAGGCGACGGCACTACGGTGAGCGGCACCATCCAGCTCGACATCGATGCCGACCACACCGCCTTCACCATCTACTCCCCCGAAGTGAACGTAAGGAACAGCGGTTGGACGTATGGCACGGACTACACCCTCAACCTCAAAGTCACTGATAGGGAGAGCAACGTAGTGAACACCACGGTGGGCGAGTACACGAATGGCCACAAGATGTTCCTCGTGTTCAACGGCAACACCTATTACCTCGACATCATTCCTTCGGAAGCCCATCAGGCAGAAGGCTACCTGCCGGCAAGCTACACGGGCACCGTCAACTTCAATCCTACCATCAGTGCAGAAGTTCCGATGGGCTATGCTTACAGCGTCACAGTGCCTGCAGGAGCCACCTGCTTCATTGGCACCAAGTCGGCTCACTTCGTGAAGTTCAAGGAAGTGGCGCCTGAAAGCGTCACGAACAACGGCACGGTCTATAACTACATCCTCGCCGACAAACAACAGTATAACTATCGCATCACGAAGGAAGGCAAGTTGACGCAAGCCGGCATCTTCACCATGAGCGGCGACGAGACAAAGCGCCCGACGCTCGCTTTCACCGATGCTGATATGGAAGCAAAGAGCCCGAAGTATGTTGACCATGACGTGACCTCCAACAATGGCTACAACGTGAGCGACCTCTTCCTCAACATCAACGCAGCAGGCCACCTGAAGCTCAACGGCGTGGGCGACACCTACGACATCCTGCCCATGCGCAACTGGGAACTTACCAACAGCATCACGGCCAACTACTTCATCGAACCTGACTTCCACTTCACGGTTGTCAACTTGAACGGACAGGAAGACAATTCCGTAGTGAAGGTCGAGAACGAACTGCTGACGGCAGTAGGCGAAGGAACAGCCATCGTGCTCGTCACCTACGATGCCATCCACCTCGATTACTACAACGGTAGCGCCACCTCGAGCAGTTTCGTAGGCGGCAACGACTGGGGTGCCATCTGGCCTGAGAACACAGGAGCCTTCGTCGTAACCGTTGGCGAACAGGCCACAGACATTACGCCCAACATAACTATCAACGAGAACTACCTGACACAAGTCAATGGCGTTGACACAAAGATGGCTCTTGAGAACGTCGATGCTGAGTGCGACGTGCTCTATTATCTTGATACGGAGGAAGGCTTCGACTACACCTTCACGCCCGAAGGCGCCGCTTCTGTCACACTGGCCCGCCCGACTATCGGCGAGACGATGGCTTCCTATACAGGCTTTTCTGCTGAAGGCGTCACCGATAATGGCGACGGCAGCTACACTGTTCGCCTCACCGAAGGCCGCAACATCGTCTGCCTCACCAACGCAGAAGGCAAGAGCGTCTATCAGGTAATGACAGCCAAGCCTTGCCATCGCGACATCAAGGTTGGCGATGAAATCGTGACGAGAGTGAACCCCGGCGACGCTGTGACGGTGCAGTACTCAGGCCTCTATCATCCGGCAAACAAGCTGGCAGGCATCTACAACTTCCATGCTTTCTTGTCCTACAAGCAGGCAAGCGAAGGCCTTACTGTAACGAATGGCAAGACCAATCAGTATATGTATGCATCAACAGCTACGGCGCAGGCCGTAACCTTTACAGTTCCTGATGATTGGACATCTCCAACAATAGAACTCTCGGACGGCGTAATAGGCATTAGCTGGTATGGCGACCCTGTCGGCAACCATCGCTTTACATCTAAAGATACTGGCCGTGCTCCCAACTTCACCGCCATTCAGCAGAACGCCGTCTTCGGTCGCGTACCTGCTGTCGTGCTGCCTGTTGGCCCTGAGCCTGCTGCTCCTGCCGTCGCTACCTTCGAGGACGTTCAGGACATTACTGAACCTGTTGACGGCCACATGAGCGTTGGCACAGAGGACGACGACGACCGCGAGTTCTTCACAAGCGGTGACTATGCCTTTGCAAGCGGCTGCATGCACGACTGGGACTACTGGTACTGGTTCGGCTATGCCAACCGCGCCGACAACAGCTACGCTACGCTCGACGACCAGTGGAACAACATCGTGGGTGGTGGCTACGACGGCTCCGCAACCTATGGCGTTGCCTTTGCTGCCGAGTTCAACGGCCCATGCTACGCGACGCTGCTCACCGATCCTGCCGTCGTTCCCGGCTTCTACATCACAAACAGCAGCTACGCCTACGACTCCATGACGAACGGCGACGGCTTTGCCAAGAAGTTCGAGAAGGGCGACTGGTTCAAGCTCACCATTACGGGCTATGATGCCGAAGACAATGAGACCAGCTCGAAGGAGTATTACCTGGCTGACCTCCGCGATGCGAAAAAGGCTTACATCATCAATGACTGGCGCTATGTTGACCTTTCGTGTCTCGGCGAGGTTGCCAAGATTGGCTTCGCTCTGACCAGCAGTGACAACAGCGCCTATGGTATGAACACGCCTGCTTACTTCTGCTTCGACAACTTCGGTGCTGAGGGTGAAGAGGTTCTGCCTGAGAAGAATGTGACGTTGCCTGCTGAGATTGCTACTTTCGAAGACGTCGAGGTTCCCGCAGAAGGCCATATGAGTGTCAGCACCGAGGAAGACGACGAGCGCACAGAATTCGTGAGTGGTGACTTCGAGTTTGCTACTGGCTGCATGAGCGACTGGGATTATTGGTACTGGTTTGGTTATGCTAATAGAACTGAGACGAAGTATGAGACACTCGACGACCAATGGAACAATGTCGTAGGTGGTGGATATGACGGCTCTGCAACATATGGTGTTGCTTTTGCAGCAGCATTCAACGGTCCTTGCTATACTACTCTGCTTACTGAGCCACAAGTCGTCCCCGGCTTCTATGTCACCAATAGTAGCTATGCCTACACCTCAATAACAAATGGTGATGGTTATGCCAAGAAGTTCGGTAAGGGTGATTGGTTCAAACTCACCATCACGGGCTACGATGCCGAAGACAATGTGACCGGCTCGAAAGAGTATTACCTGGCCGACCTGCGCGACGAGGCTACTGCCTATATCATCAACGACTGGCGCTACGTTGACCTCTCTGGTATTGGTGCAGTTGCAAAGCTTGGCTTCGAGCTGACAAGCAGCGATACAGGTGATTATGGCATGAACACGCCCGCTTACTTCTGCTTCGACAACTTCGGTGCTGAGGGTGAGGAAGTCTTGCCAGAGAACAATGTTGTCTTCGTGTCTTCCGTTGGTTATGCTACTTGCGTTGCAAAGAATGATTGGGATTTCTCTAAGTCAGATGTCGAAGCGTTTGCTGTGACAGAGTCAACCCAGGAAGGCTATGTTCATCTGGAACCAATTACCGAGGCCCCTGCTGGCGAGGCTATTCTCGTGAAGGCTGCCGAAGGTGCATACGTTGTGCCCACTGCCAGCACTACGCCAGCCGCACCGGCAGGTAACTTGCTGAAGCCTGTTGTAGAGGATATTACGGCTAATGGCACTCAGTACATCCTTGCTGACGGCTCAGAAGGAGTTGCTTTCTATCAGGCAACAACTGGCAGCACCATTGCAGCTGGCAAGGGCTACCTCGAGTTCACAGGCTCTGGTGTGAAGGCGTTTACCTTCGACGACGGCAATGCTACCGGCATCAACAGCATCGATGCAAACGTTAACCTGAACGAGCCCATCTACAATGTTGCCGGCCAGCGCATGAGCAAGATGCAGAGAGGTATCAACATCATTGGTAACAAGAAAATACTCAAGTAATCATGAAGTACGCGAAACCATCTATTGAAATAAGTGAGGCTCAGGCAGCTCAGATGCTTGCTGAAAGTCTGATTATCAGTGACGACACTGTTGATGGTGGCAATGCTCTTACAAAAGAGGATAAAGCCTGGGACATTTGGGATGAGGAATAACGTCCGATATCCTGTATATAATAAGAAAGAGGGAAAGCAATTTAGCTTTCCCTCTTTCATTATATAAATGTATCGAGTTTAGTAAAGATGTGCGGGGATGCGTTGTTTGGCATTCTCGAAATCTTCGACCGTATCGAGCTCGCAAGAGAAGAGGTCGG
Source organism: uncultured Bacteroidales bacterium (assembly GCA_902770725.1). Taxonomy (GTDB): domain Bacteria; phylum Bacteroidota; class Bacteroidia; order Bacteroidales; family Bacteroidaceae; genus Physcousia. The sequence continues at coordinate 10,641 of CACXUA010000041.1, forward strand.
TGACGTCGAGCACAGAGAAGGTGCTACCTTTGGCAATGAGACGCAGGAAGGCCAGCTCGTAGAATGTGTTTTCGAGGTGTTCCTCGTTCATCATGCCGTCCAACTCCTTGTAGAGAGCCGTCGTGTATGCCTTGCCCATTCGCTCGATTCCGAGACTTTCGCCGGCTGCCGAAGCAGGGTCGCAAGTCTTGCTAATCTCGGTGATAGCGCCGTCTTCGTTCATCACGACCTTCATCTCCTCTTCCCCAAGTTCGTGACGAATGAGGGTGAGGACGTTTTCGTGACTGTCTGCGAGGACGCGCTCAACGATTTGTCCGTCGTAGAGCAGGTCGCTGTCGAGCAAAAGTACCTCTTCTCTGTCAGCCTTTGGACGAGCCAGCCAGAGCGAATAAATATTGTTGGTCGTCTCGTAGTCCTTGTTGTGGATGAAGCATGCGCTGATGCGGTCGCCATAAGTCTGCTGGACGAAGTTCTCGATTTGCTCGTGCAGGTAACCCGTCACGATGACGAACTCGCGTATGCCAGCCTTGATGAGTGCGTCCATAGAGCGCTCTAACAAGGTGCGTTCGCCAACCTTAAGCAGGCACTTTGGCGTATTGGATGTGAGCGGACGAAGTCGCGAGGCTGTGCCCGCAGCAAGGATAATGGCCTTCATCTCTTAGAGGCAGCTCTTGATGGTGTCAACGACGGTTTGTATCTGTTCGCGTCGGCCGAGGGTGATGCGCAGGCAATCTTCCAAGCCTTTGTCGCCCATGAACTTAATCTTATAGTCCTGATCGGCGAGGGCTTTCTGCAGTTTCTCCTTGATGGCGGTGGGGTACTTGATGAGGATGAAGTTGGCCACGCTCTTATATACCTTAAAGCCAGGCTTGTTGCCCAACTCCTTCTGGAAGAGCTGACGGTCCCATTCCATCTCGTCTGCCACACGGCGATAGTGTTCGTCGCTGTCGAGGGCTGCCAGGGCAACTGCCTCCGAGAAGCGGTTGTAGCCGAGATACTTGTTGCAGTAGCTGAGGAACTGGTCGTGTCCGGCACCGATGAATGCGAAGCCGACACGCAGTCCGGGCAGTCCGTAGAACTTCGAGAGTGTGCGGGAAATGATGAGGTTGTTGTACTTGTTCACGAGTGGAGCGATGTAGTCCACGTCGGTCGTGATGAAAGATGCATAGGCTTCATCGACGAGCACCATCGTGTCGGATGGGATGTTCTCCATGATGCGGCCAATCTCCTCGCTTGTGAGGCTGTTGCCGGTGGGGTTGTTGGGCGAAGCCAGAAGCAGCATCCTGGGATGAATGCGGTTGGTGTAAGCGATGACTTCATCGACGTTGTAGGCAAACGTGTCGCCTGTCTCGTAGAGAGGATACATCTCGAACGAACCGCCGCACTCGCCAGCAACACGGTTGTAGTACCACCAGGAGAACTCGGGAATCAGGATGGTCTTGTTGTCGCCCTCCATCAGGAAATAGTGGATGGCGTTCTTGAGCATCTCCTCGCCGCCGTAACCCAGCAGAACCTGCTCCTCGGGAACGCCGTAGATTTCACTCAGTTTTACGCTGATTACACTCTTCTTTCCCTGGTCGTAAATGCGTGTATAGAAGCACAATGTACGGGGGTCGAAGTTCTTTATTGCTTCGATGACCTTCTCGGAAGGCTCGAAATTGAATTCGTTTCTGTCAAGATAGTTCATTATCTCAATAATGTTATAGTTTAGCGCACAAAGGTACGACTTTTCCCATGAACTGCAAAGCAAAATGAAAAAAAATGCAGAAGATGTGGTATAATTGAGAAATAAGTTGTACTTTTGCAGACTAAAGAGATGTATCCTCTATAGAGGAATGGCAAACCCTCCATAGGGGAACGCTCAACGCCCTATAGGGGAATGACCAACGCCCTATAGGGGAATAAATGACATATTAAGAAAGATGATAAAAGAACTCAAGAAGAAAGTACAGGCGACGCTGAAGTCTTCAGAGACAGAAGACTGGCTCGACTATCGTGTCGTGCGTCCACTCAGTTATCTATGGGCTTTGCTCTTTGCAAAGCTCGACATCCATCCCAACACAGTTACCATCATTTCCATGATTATCGGTGCTGCAAGTTGCGTCTTCTTCATGCACGGCAGCTTCTACTACGAAGGTTGGCAGGGACTCCTGATGAACATCATCGGTGTTCTGCTACTCTGCCAGGCAGACATCTTCGACTGTACAGACGGACAGTTGGCCCGCATGACTGGAAAGAAAAGCCGCTTGGGCAGAATTCTCGATGGAATGGCGGGTTTTGTGTGGTTCATCCCCATCTACATCGCCTTGATGTTCCGCTTCTATAACCATCATTCTCTGGAGTTCGGATGGCTCGGAATAGCCGATACGGAGCAGAATGTGCTCATCGCAACGGCTGTAGTTGTGGTCGTGGCACTCATCTCAGGATTTGCAGGAATGGGCGGCCAGCAGCGGCGTGCCGACTATTACATTCAGATACATCTCTTCCTCCTGAAGGGCGAGAAAGGCAGCGAGTTGGACAACTCCGAACAGCAGCAGAAAGTCTATGACGAGACTCCCAGCGAAGGCAATCGCCTCTGGAAGTATTTCCTCAAGACTTATATTGATTATACTCGTAAGCAAGAGCAATCGACGCCGGAATTCCAGAAGCTGATTGCCACTCTTCGCGAGAAATATGGAAGCGCCGGCAATATGCCCGACGAGATTCGCGAGGAGTTGCATCGCGAGTCGAAGGGAGTGATGCCTTGGAATGCGATGCTCACCTTCAACTTCCGTTCGGGTATGTTCTTCCTCTTCTGTCTCATCGACCTGCCCGTCTGCAACTTCCTCTTCGAGATTGTCTGCATGGGACTCCTTACATATTATATTAACCGCCGCCACGAGGCGTTCTGCAAAAGAGTTGCAGCAAAAGTGAAAGCTGAAGCATGAAGTGGAGCTGGAATAACTTCTTCTTCTTCCTCGGCATCGTGTGTGTCGTGGTGATGCTCTTCACGTTCGACGTCAGTTTCGTTGAACTATGGGGCCACATCTGCCGTGCTGGTCTGTGGCTCATCCCCATCGTGGGCATCTGGATCGTCGTCTATGGCATCAATGCTCTCGCATGGATGTCGGTCATCAAGGGCAACACAGATCCCGATGAAACCGTTGGTTTTTGGCGAATCTACAAGCTAACCATCACTGGCTATGCGCTCAACTATGCCACACCAGTCGGCGGCTTGGGCGGAGAACCTTACCGCATCATGGAGCTGAGCAAGGACATCTCGAAGCAGCACGCCACCTCCAGCGTCATCCTTTATGCGATGTTCCACGTCTTTGCGCACTTCTGGTTCTGGTTCACATCCGTCTTCCTCTACCTTGCCCTTGCGCTGGTGGGCGACCTTACATTCGATACGACGGTCGGCATCGTTTTGGGCATCATCGTGGTCTTCTGCATGATAGCCTTCTACCTCTTTTATAGGGGATACAAGTACGGGCTCGTCGTGAGGCTGATTCGTTGGCTGGGCCATCTGCCGGGACTCGGAGGATGGAGCAACAGGTTCCTTCAAGCGCACACAGAATCCCTGCACAAGGTTGATGCGCAAATTGCCGCGTTGCATCAGCAGAACCGCAAGAACTTCTATGCAGCCTTGGGCTTGGAGTACCTCTCGCGCATCGTGCAGAGTGCCGAAGTGCTCTTCATGCTCCTGCTCTTTGGCATAGATGGCGGCGGAGGGTTCGACGGCATCACCCTCACCTTCCTCCACAGCATCCTCATCGTCTCGCT
>CACXUA010000042.1 GCA_902770725.1 uncultured Bacteroidales bacterium
CTCGAGGAGGCACTCAAGGAAGGGCGACCTGCCGGGCTGAAATGCCTGGGCGACTGGCCAACCCTCTACGAAGGACTTTCCTCTTTCCCCGAGCAAGCAAAGGAGAGTTGGTTGAACTTCGACCACTTCTACAGTGATTCCTCCTTCCCAGAAGCACTTCGGATTGTCTTCGGCGAACACTTTGCCCGCTCGCTCTATGATGTGGGCGGCAATACCGGCAAATGGGCTCTACAATGTGTCGCTTACGATGAAAACGTGGAAGTCACAGTCCTCGACCTTCCTCAGCAGATAAAGATGATGCAAGAGAACGTCGCAGGCAAGCCAGGAGCAGAACGCATCAAGGGATTCGGCATCAACCTGCTCGACAAGGAAGCCTCGTTCCCCCGACGAGAAGGCGGCCTCGATGCCATCTGGATGTCTCAGTTCCTCGACTGCTTCAGCGAAGAAGAGATTGTGAGCATCCTCTCCAGAGCAAAGGAAGCAATGGACCAGGACACGCGCCTCTTCATCATGGAACTCTTCTGGGACCGTCAACGCTTCGAGCCTGCCGCCTTCTGCCTCACAATGACCAGCCTCTACTTCACGGCAATAGCCAACGGGAACAGTAAGATGTACCACAGTGATGACATGAGGCGCCTCATTCGTCAGGCAGGACTGGAGATAGAAAGCATTCACGACGGACTGGGACAAGGGCATAGCATCATGGTATGCAAGAAACTTTAAAATGATAAACATCTAACAAATATGAACAGAAGCGAGATTGAAGAAAAAGTTAAACATTTCCTGATCGAAGAACTCGAGATAGACGAAGACAAGATTTATCCCGAAGCACGCCTCAAGGAGGACATGGACATTGATAGTCTGGACTTCGTCGATATCGTGGTCATCGTGGATAAATACTTTGGATTCAAATTGAAAGCAGAAGAGATGGCAGGCATAGAAACCCTTGCCCAGTTCTGTGACTATATTGAAAGTAAAGTAAACTAAAAGATGGCAGAACAAGAGTGGGCAGGCACAACTTATGGCAACGCTTGGATGCACAAGTGGCTCATCCGTATGCTTCGGCACATTGATGTGCGCATCTTGTACCTCTTCGTGGCCATCTTCGTCATCCCTGTCTGCTTGGTTTTGAACCCTAGCCGAGGCATCGCCTATCGCTACTTCCGTCGTCGAATCGGTTATGGAAGGCTGAAATCTGCCTGGAAGACTTACGTCAATCATTGCCTCTTCGGACAAGTCGTGGTCGATAAGTTCGCGATGTATGCCGGCAAGAAGTTCGACGTGGAGGTCGTGAACTACAATGAGTTCCTTGAGCGGGCCTCGAGGGAAGAGGAAGGTTTCGTGCAGTTGAGCGCTCACGTAGGCAATTACGAGATTGCAGGCTACACACTTGTCTGCAAGGACAAACGCATGAATGCTCTGGTCTTTGCTGGCGAAAAGGCTTCAGTCATGCAGAATCGTAGCAAGATGTTCGCAGACACGAATATCAACATGATTGCCATTCAACCAGACATGAGCCACCTCTTCGAGATAGACAAGGCACTGGCCGACGGCGAGATTGTCAGCATGCCTGCCGACCGCATCAACGGTTCGCAGAAATGCATCGAGCACGACTTCCTCGGAGCAAAAGCGAAGTTCCCGCTCGGGCCATTCTCCGTAGCCACAATGAGAGGGCTCGACGTGCTTGCCGTCAACGTGATGAAAGACTCACTAACAAGCTATAAGATTTACGTCACACCGCTCGCCTACGACAAGGAATCTTCGCGTCAGGAGCAAATCCGACAACTCTCCAGTGCCTACGTCGCTGAGCTCGAGAAGCGAGTTAGGCAGTATCCCACGCAATGGTACAACTATTTTGAATTCTGGCAGGAAGGATAAAAGCATGATCAACGTACTGGCCACCAACATCATATCGCCGCTTGGTTTCACGACGGAACAGAACTATCAGGCAGTCTTGTCTGGCAGTTCCGCCCTGAAACGCTACGAGGGTTTGTGGGGACCAGCCGAACCTTTCGCCGCTTCATTGTTTAGCGAAGAGCAAAGAGCCGCACTTACCATTGAAGGATATACTTTCTTCGAAGCACTTGCCATTCGCTCCATTCGTGAAGCTCTCACGCATACCCAGCTTGATCTTGCTTCCGAAAGAATCATTCTAATACTCAGCACGACCAAAGGCAACATTGAGGCATTGGGAGAGGAACTTTACTATCCTTCCAAGACGGCACAGAGAATTGCCGAAGCCATCGGGCTGACCACTAAGCCCATCGTCGTTTGTAATGCCTGCGTCTCTGGTCTCTCTGCCCAACTTCTTGCAGACCGTTTGCTCTCGGAGGGCATCTATGACTACTCCATTGTAGTGGGAGCAGAGGTTCAGAGCAAGTTTATTGTCTCTGGCTTCCAGTGTCTCAAGGCAGTTTCGGAAGAGCCTTGTCGCCCCTTCGACATTGAGCGGAACGGTCTCAACTTGGGAGAAGCGGCTGCCACGATTGTCTTTTCTAGGACTTCTGACAGGGAGAGTTGGCAACTTCTGGACGGAGCCACGTGCAACGATGCCTACCACAATGTCTCTCCTTCCCCTCAAGGTGACGGACTGACAAACGCCATCAATGCCGTTTTGGCAGGCCAAGACAAGTCCCAGCTCGCTACTGTCTGTGCTCATGGGACAGCCACGCTCTACAATGATCAAATGGAATCGAAGGCGATAGAGCGTGCCAACCTCTCGGACGTCCCATTGTCTGCGCTCAAAGGTTACTACGGACACACGATGGGAGCCGCTGGCGTGCTCGAAACCATCCTGACCATGAGAGCCACGGACGACGGCATAATCCTTCCCTCGAAAGGCTTCACAGAACCTGGCGTAAGCGGGAAAGTCAGCATCAGCGGCGAGCCAAGGAAGACCGACAAGCGTGCCTTCCTGAAGCTCATGTCAGGCTTCGGCGGCTGTAATGTCGCGGCAATGTATGAGAAGACAACAGACAACGGACCACAGACTGCAGGTAAAGCGAAGCTTTTGAAGGCCCATACCATCAAGCTTTCCTCGGAGGACGGGCAGACTTTGACTGACATCTATAAGCAGCAGATTGGGGATTACCCAAAGTTTTACAAGATGGATCTCCTGACGCGGCTGGCCTTCGTGGCAACCGAAAAGGTCCTCTCTAACTTTCCCTTAAAGGGAGAGGACAAAAAACCTGCTCTCATCCTCTTCAACCACTCCTCATCAATTGTTGCCGACCGCCAGTTCTTCGACACGATTCGCGACGCCGAGAACTACTTCCCAAGCCCTTCCGTCTTCGTTTACACCCTGCCGAACATCACGACGGGCGAGGTTGCAATTCGTCATCACCTGTGTGGCGAGACCTCCTTCTACATTCTTCCGGACAAGGACGAGGCTTTAATGCGGCAGATCCTGGAAGCCTCCCTCGCAGGAACCGACACATCAACTGCCATCAGCGGATGGGTTGATGCAGAAAGCGAGACCTGCTACGAATGCGAACTTACATTGTATAACATTATTAATATATAGTATGGAACAGTTAATTAACGACCTGAAACTGCAGATCAAGGAAGCCCTCAACCTGGAGGAACTCTCGTTGGAGGAGTTCGACGAGAACGCTCCCCTCTTCGGAGACGAAGGCATTGGCCTTGATTCAATCGACGTGCTCGAGATTATTGTGCTGCTCGAAAAGAACTACGGCATACGTCTGGCGAACCCGAAAGACGGGCGAGCCATCTTCCAGAGCGTCAAGACAATTGCCGAGTACGTACAGGCAAACAGGAAGAAGTAGGAGCCCCTCTCTACCCCTCCAAAGGAGGGGAGAACAAATGGTAAATAGTAAATCGTCAAATCGTAAATAATTTGATGGACATTCAAGTAGCAGGTTACGGCATTATTAGTGCGATTGGTAATGACGCACAAAGCGTTCTTCGCTCCCTCAAGGAAGGGCGAACGGGCATTGGTCCGATGCGTTATCTCCAGTCGAGCCACAAGGAGTTGCCCGTCGGAGAAGTGAAACTCTCCAATGAAGAAATGCTGCGGATGCTCGGGCAGGACGAGAAAGCGGTCATCAGCCGCACCGTCCTGATGGGAGCCATCGCGATTCGTCAGGCTTTGGAGCACGCCCAATGCTCAATGGTCAATGGTCAATGGTCAATGAAAGGCAAGCGCGTGGCCGTCATCAACGGCACTACCGTGGGCGGCATGGACGTCACGGAGCACTACCTGCTACGGATGAGAGAGGAAGACAACCTGCTGCCACTTCTGGAGAAGCACGATTGCGGCAGTTCCACACGCGAGATGGCCGACCTGGCCGGGCTGCAGAATGCTGAAGTCTGCACAGTCTCGACGGCTTGTTCATCTGCCGTCAATGCCATCATCCTTGGGTCGGAAATGCTCAGAACGGGTGAAGCTGACATCGTCATCGCTGGTGGAACCGAGTCGCTCAGCAAGTTCCATCTGAACGGATTCAACGCCTTGATGATTCTCGACAAAGAGCAATGTCGCCCCTTCGACAAGACAAGAGCCGGCTTGAACCTGGGCGAAGGAGCCGCTTTCCTTGTGCTACAAGCCTCTCCCTCTACCCCTCTCCTAAAGGAAAAGGGAGTCTTTATCCGCGGTTACGGCAATCGGTGCGACGCTTTTCACCAGACGGCTTCGTCGGAGAACGGCGAGGGAGCGTATCTGGCGATGTGCGACGCCCTTCAAATGGCTGGGTTGAAGCCGCAGGATATCCACTACATCAATGCTCACGGCACAGGCACTCCCAACAATGATGCCAGCGAGAGTGCAGCCATTCGGCGTGTCTTCGGAGAGAACATTCCACCCATCTCGAGCACGAAAGGCTTTACGGGTCACACGACTTCGGCTTCCGGCTCAATCGAGACGGTGATTTGTATCCTGGCTCTTAACGAGGGTTTCTTGCCCGCTAACTATGGCTGGAAAGAGCAGGACGAGAGTTGCGTAACTCCAGCCCCCTCCCCGCTCACCCTTGGGGGGAGTGCTGTCCTCTGCAATTCATTCGGTTTTGGAGGGAACGATTCGGCTGTTGTGATAAGCAAAAGCCCTCTCCCCACTCCCACTTTTGGGGAGAGCCTAAGGCAGACGCCCTGCATTTTGGCGGATGCCGTGATTGATAATGTCGAGCAACTTGCTGAGCTTCGCGAGTTTGTTTCTGCTGGCGAAGCGCGACGGATGGGCAAGCTGATGAAGGCGGCCACCATGTCTTCATTGAAAGCTCTTCGTGCTGCAGGAATCGAGACACCTGATGCCATCATCACGGCAACTGCGTTTGGTATGCTCGAGACGAGCGAGAAGTTCCTCCTCGACATGTTGGAAAATGGCGAAGAGACCCTGAGCCCTACCCTCTTCATGCAGAGCACGCACAACACCATCGGCTCCGCAATCGCCATTCGCACCAAGTGTCACGGCTACAACATGACTTACAGCCAGGGCAAAGACTCACTCGAATGGGCCCTTCGCGACGCTCGAAGACTGATTGGGACGGGCAAAGCAAAGACTGTTCTCGTGGGTTATCACGATGAAGCCACACCGACTTTCCAGGAGTTTTTCCGTCGTATGGGAAAGCCCGTTCCACAGGAAATCTATTCTCGTAGCATTGTGCTCGGAGTGGCGAAGAACGCTTAGCCGAACAAACCTCCACGTTGCGTTTGCAAACATGGCGTGTCTCATGGCCAGTACCACCGTGGGAGGACTGGAGTTTTACCGTGGGAGGACTGCAGTCCCACCGTGGTGGTACTCGAGTCCTCCCATAGGAAAATTTTCGGAGGACTGCAGTCCTCCTATTTTTTTTATTAGGAGGACTGGCCGATGTTTCACTTCATCTTCCCCAGAAAACTACACTTTTTTGCCTCGGATTATACAAATAAGAATATTTATTTGTATCTTTGCAAAAATAATTCGACACGTATGCAGTTAATACCCTTAGCGATACTCCAGAGTCTTTTGCTGGCTGGGGGACAAGTTTTCCTGAAGCTTGCCCTCGAACGCATGCTGCCGTTCGGCTGGAACTGGCAGTTCTGGGGCTCTGTTCTGGCTAACTGGCAGTTCGCTCTCTGCGGCTTGCTCTACGGCGCAGGCACAGTCTTGTGGTTCTACATCATCAAGCATTTCCCCTTCAGCATGGCGTATCCCATGGTGTCGCTCAGTTATGTGTTCGGCATGATAGCGGCGATGCTGGTGTTCCACGAAGAGGTGAGCCTGACGAGATGGCTGGGTGTGTTGCTGATTATGGCGGGTTGTTATTTTATAGCAAAGTAAAGAAATGAAACGATATATCTTGTTTACTGTTTACTGTTTACTGTTTACCGTTCTGACTGCGCAAGGCCTCAGCGAGCAGAAGATTATACAGAAGATGACTGCTTCGGCAGAGAAGATTAAGACCGTTCAGTGCAACTTCACCCAAACCAAGCAGTCGAAGTTGCTCAAGGAGGCGCAGGTCTCGAAGGGAAAGATGCTTTGTCAGCAGCCCGATAAACTGCGGTGGGAATACACTTCGCCACGCCCCAGCACCCTTGTGCTCGAGGGAAACGAGGCGCGTCTGCTCAAAGGAACGGATCAGGGAACGAAGAGCAAGTTCATCGGAGGCATGGCGCGCATGATCATGAACAGCGTCGCAGGCAAGTGCTTGACTGACAGCAAGACCTTCAGCGTCACTGCAAAAGAGTTGCCGACCGAGTATGTGGCAACCCTCGTTCCACAGAAGAAGGACATGAAAAGGCTGTACAGCAAGCTCATCCTGCACTACAACATCAAACAGGAGACAGTGACCGGCGTGGAACTTCACGAGAAGAACGGCGACAAGACCCTCATCGAATTGCACGACATTCGCATCAATGGAAACTAAGAAGACACTTCGCGACAGAGGCATCTGCGTGGTGATTCCGACTTATAACAATGCCGGAACCATTGCCGATGTGGTCCGTCGTGCCCTCGAATACTGCCTCGACGTGATTGTTGTCGCAGACGGATGTACCGACCAGACACTCGACATCCTGCAAGGCATCGAGGGAATCACCATCGTTTCCTGTGCCAAGAATGGCGGCAAGGGCAGCGCCCTGAAGCGAGGTTTCAAGAAGGGTTTGGAGATGGGCTTCGCTTATGCCATCACTTTGGATGCCGACGGCCAGCACTTTCCCGAAGATATTTCCACGATGCTGCAGGCCAACCAGAAGCATCCGGGCGCCCTCATCGTAGGAGAAAGGAAGGGACTTGATGCGATGGAACGCAGCAAAGGCAGCAAGTTCGCCAATGCCTTCGCCAACTTCTGGTTTGCCATTCAGACAGGCCGCTGCCTCAAAGACACTCAGACAGGCTACCGACTCTATCCGCTAAAAAAGATTCATGGCCTCTCGCTGCTCACCTCTCGCTACGAAGCAGAACTCGAGCTGCTCGTCTTCGCCTCGTGGCACGGCGTGGAGATTGTCTCCGAACCAGTCAACGTTTACTATCCTCCGCAGGAAGAACGCGTGTCGCACTTCCGCCCAATCGCAGACTTCTCGCGCATCTTCGTGCTCAATACCGTGCTCTGCCTGCTGGCTGTCGTATATGGTTTGCCACTTGCCATCTGGCGGGGACTCACGACGATATTGCGGACCATCTACTCCTTGTTGTTCTTCCTCGTTGCCGTCATCATCGCTAATCCCATTGCGATACTCTATTCCCTGCTCGTTAAAGACCAAGAGAAGAGACGTCGGAAACTGCATCAGATACTTTGCTTCTTCGCAAGACTCGTCACCTTGTGGCATGGGATTCCTGGCGTCAAATTCTCTGTCGGCAACCCTCATGAGGAAGACTTCCACAAGCCAGCCATCATCATCTGCAATCATCAGTCGCACCTCGACCTGATGATCATGCTGATGCTCACGCCCAGGCTCATCTGCCTGACGAAGGATTGGGTGTGGAACAACCCTTTCTACGGCTACATCATACGCAATGCCGAGTTCTATCCTGTGTCGGAAGGAACAGAAACCCTCATGCCTAAACTTCAATCATTGGTAGAAAGAGGATACAGTATCGCAGTGTATCCAGAAGGGACACGCTCGCAGAACTGCTCCATTTCGCGTTTCCATCAAGGTGCTTTCCACTTGGCTCAGCAGCTCGAACTGGATGTCTTGCCGCTCATACTCTACGGAGCAGGCAAGGCTTTGCCCAAGAAAGGGAAGTTCCTACGCAAGTGGCCCATCAGGATTGAACTGGATAAAAGGCTCAGCCCGTCAGAGATGCTGGCGTTGGGAGACACGCCAAGAGAACAAGCCTCACAAATGAGGAAATACTATAAAAAGCGTTATGCCGAAATGGCAAACAGGATAGAGCAAGATGTCTAACAAGGTCATCATCATAGGTTCGGGACTTGGTGGCCTCACGTGTGGCTTTATCCTGCAAAGGAATGGCTACGATGTGACCATCCTCGAACAAGGTCATCAGATTGGTGGATGCCTGCAATGTTTCACGCGTCAAGGTGTTAAGTTCGAAACAGGAATGCACTTCATCGGCAGTGCCGCCGAGGGTCAGACCATGCATCGGATGATGAAGTTCCTTAATTTAACTGACGTGAAACTCAGTCCTCTCGACCCCAATGGCTACGACACCATCGTGCTTGCTGGCGAAACATTTCGCTTCCCCAACGGCAGAGAAGCGTTCCTCGAACAGATGAGCAGCTACTTTCCTAAGGAGAAAGACAACCTGCGACGCTATCTTGACCTTGTTGCTCGCATCGCTTCCGCTTCGACACTCAACTCCTTAACGTCCCAAGAGCGCGACCTTGCCGCTAATACAAACTACCAAACACGAAGCATCAACGAGGTTCTGGAAGAGCTCTTCCACGACGAAATGCTGCGTAATGTCCTCGTCGGCAACTTGCCCCTTTATGCTGCAGAACGCGACAAGACGCCATTCTCGCTGCATGCCTTCATCATGGACTTCTATAATCAGAGTGCTTTCCGAGTTGTTGGCGGCAGCGACGCCATTGCTCAATCCCTCGCACGCTCTATCGAAGAAATGGGCGGACAAGTGCTTACGGGCAAGAAAGCCTGCCGAATCCATTGCAACGAGACGCAAGCCACGGGCGTTGAAACAGCCGATGAATGCTTCTTCCCCGCTGATTACGTCATCAGCACCGTGCATCCTGCTCGACTTATGGAAATGCTCGACACCAAACTCATCCGCCCTGCTTTCCGCTCTCGCCTCAGCAACATTCCGGGCACAACAGGTTGTTTCTCCATTTATATAAAGTTCAAGAATGGCACGATGCCGTACATGAACACCAACCTCTACGGCTATCACACCTCTTCTCCCTGGGATTGTGACCAGCACGACTTCCTTTACATGCATATGTGCCACAAGGATAAAGCTGATTTCGCCCAGAGTGGCGTAGTGCTTTCATACATGAAGATGGATGAAGTGGAGAGATGGAAAGGAACACACATCGGGCATCGCGGAGCAGATTACGAAGCCTTCAAACGCCAACATGCAGAGCAACTGATACAAGACATCGAGAAGTATCAGCCAGGAATTACTGCCACAATTGACACTTACTATACCTCTACACCACTCACATACCTTGATTACACAGGCACGGAAGGCGGTTCGATGTATGGAGTAGCCAAGGACATCCACCTTGGTCCCGCAGGTAGGGTGCCTTATAGGACTAAGGTCCCCAACCTGTTTCTCGCTGGTCAGAACGTCAATTCACATGGCATGATGGGCGTCCTCGTAGGCACTATCGTAACATGCAGCGAGCTTTTCAAGTTTTCAAACCGTGAAATAGTGAACTTGTTCAATGACTAAGGTACTCATCATAGGCGGCGGGCTTGGAGGTCTTTTCTGTGGAGCAATCCTTGCAAAGGAAGGTTTGAAGGTGACTGTCCTCGAGAAGAATGCGGCAATAGGCGGCGGGCTTCAAAACTTTACACGCTTTGGCGAGGTCTTCGACACCGGCATGCACGTGGTAGGTGGGCTGCAGGAAGGCGGTAACATAAGACGCCTCCTCGAGTATCTTGGCATTTGGGACAAGGTACATGTCGAGGCCATTCCTGCTGATTGTGCTGACCTTCTTTACTTCGCAGAAGATAAACATTACTATCGGTTAGCATCTGGCAAGGAGCAATTCGTCGCGTCTTTAGCGAAAGATTTCCCTTTGCAACAAGACAACCTCACTCGCTACGTGGATGCAATGTACAGGCTTGTCGAGGAGATGGATCTCTTTCACTTACGTCCCGAGGCGCGTGACATCTTCTCGCATAGCGAGGAGTTCAATATGGCAGCCGATGCTTTCATTGCCAAATACATCAGTGACAAGAAGCTACAAAGGATTGTGGCTTACGTCAATCCACTCTATGGAGGCCGTGCAGGCACCACGCCCGCTTTCATTCATGCCACTATCTCTGTGCTCCACATCAATGGCCTTTGTCGCTTTGCAGGCGGCAGTCAACTATTTGCAGAGACACTTGGCAACTTCATTAAGGAACATGGTGGAGAGGTTCTTGCCAGCGAAGAAGTACAGCACATCCATACCGAAGGGCGAAACATAACAGGCGTCACAACCCGGAGAGACCAGCATTTCTCTGCCGATTACTACATTTCGGATATTCATCCTTGCTCTTTGCTTGCGCTCTTCGATGAGCCAAAAGCTCTGCCCAAGGCTTACAGAGCGCGTCTTGAAGACATTCCAAACACCTATTCTGCCTTTCTCATTTACTTGAAACTCAAGTCAGAAACCTTTCCCTTCCTCAACCATACTGGCTATTACATGCAGAGTTATGAGGAAATATGGGACATCGCAGAAGCAAAACTCCCATGTTCAAATGGTTTCCTCTACATGACGCCACCAGAAATTGAACAAGGCGAATTTGCCAGGAAGATGATTATTGCAGCCCCCATGAACTGGCAGGAAGTGGCAAGATGGGCAGGGACATCGCTTGGTCATCGCAGTCAAGACTATCTTACATGGAAGCAAACCAAGACCGATGAACTGCTCAGCAAGATGGAAGAGATGTTTCCTCGCTTCCGCGACAGCATTGAGAATGTCAACACTGCCTCGCCTCTAACCATCCGCGACTACTATGGCGTGAAGGAGGGAGCAATGTTTGGATACGCAAAAGACTGCAAGAACATGGCACTCTCACAGGTTCCTGTCGTCACAAAGATACCGAACCTCTTGCTCACAGGCCAGTGCGTTAATCTCCACGGATTCTGTGGTGTACCGCTCACCGCAATCAATACTTGCGAAGCTATACTTGGCAGAAACTACGTGATTAATAAGATTTGAACCTATGCGAGTCTTCATAATATTATTATTATTAATCTCATACCACATACAAACCTTCGCACAAACTTCTGTACGGATATGGGACGACACAGAGACTAAGGCAAAGGCTGTTACGCTAATACCATATTTAGCAGATAACGACTCATACTCCACTGCGGTTATCATCTGCCCTGGCGGCTCGTATTGTTGGCATGGAATGAAGGCAGAAGGCACTGAAGTGGCCGAGTGGTTGCAAGCAAAAGGCATCTCGGCCTTCGTGTTGAAGTATCGCGTGCAAGGTGTCGTGCCATACATCACGCACGCTCGACTTCTCTTCAGAGGGCATCAATATCCAGACGCGCTCAACGATATTGAGCAGGCCATAGCGTATGTTCGCAAGCATGCCAATGAGTATCATATCAATCCTAAGCAGGTTGGCGTGATGGGTTTCTCTGCCGGAGGACACTTGGCAATGCTTTCTGCCGAGCAATCCCACATGCGTCCAGACTTCGTTGCAGCTGTTTATCCTGTAGTAAGCATGTCGCATCCTGACAGTCATAAGCGTTCCAGGCGAGGCATGTTGGGTGAATACAAGAAGCATAACAAAGTGATGCGCGACTCGCTTTCCGTGGAAAAACATGTTTCAAAGGACTGTCCGCCAGTCTTCCTCGTTAACTGTAAAGACGACCACATCGTTAAGCCTCGCAATGCAGAACTGCTCGATTCTGCTCTGACAGCACAGGGTATCAATCATCGCTACATTCAATACCGTACAGGCGGACACGGCTTCGGAGCTTCAGAAACAAAGGGAACAGCAGAATGTCGTGCTTGGAAGGATGAGTTCCTGAAATGGTTAAAAAGTCTTGAGCTATGATAATACTGAAGATATTCGACTTTTTCCGCGAGCACGCCATTGCCCGTTGGGAATCGCTCATCGCGTTAACTTTGGCCATGTTGGCTTCCATCCTGCGTCTTTCATATAAGGAAGACATACAGGATTTCCTGCCTTTCAGCCAAACGAACCGAGAGAGGATGGCTGTTTACCAAGACATATCGGGCATGAATCGCCTTTTTGTCGTCTTCGAAAGCGCTGGTGATGCAGGGGAAACAACTGAAGCGATAGACTGTTTCACGAGCATAGTCGAGGAGACAGACACGGCAGGTTGGTGCCAAGACCTGCAGGCAACATTCGACCTCGAGAGCCTCTCCGAGACGATAGACTTCGTTTATCAGAGTGTCCCACTCTTCTTAATGGAAAAGGATTATAAGCGAATGGACAGCCTTCTCGCTTTGCCCGACTACATGGACGCTAAGCTCGAAGACAACTTGAACGCCCTAATGCTCCCAACAGGCAGTTTCGTGAGCGAGAGTATCAGTCGCGACCCGCTCGGTCTCTTTGCCCCATTGATGGAAGAACTGCAGCAATCCCAGCATCAGATGCGCTTCGAGATGTACGACGGATACATCTTCACGCCCGACATGTCCAAGGCTATCGTGATGCTTTCGTCACCCTTCGGCAGCAGCGAGACGAAGAAGAACGCCCAACTTATCGCGTTGCTCGAAGATGCCATCAACGCCATGCAAGCGGACTTCCCTGAGGTAAAGGCACACGTCATCGGCGGTCCGCAGGTGGCTGTGGGCAATGCAAAGCAGATTCTTCGCGACAGTATCTTGGCCGTTTCCTTGGCTGCGATACTCATCTTGGCGTTGCTGCTTTACGCTTTCCGTAGGTTCCGAGACATCGTGCTTATCGCCTTATCAGTTCTTTGGGGCTGGCTCTTCGCCCTTGGAGGCATGGCTTTGGTGCACGACAACGTGTCGATGATTGTCATTGGCATCTCGAGTATCATCATCGGCATTGCTGTCAACTATCCGCTTCACCTTACCAGTCACCTCCAGCATCAAACGGATATCCGCCAGGCTTTGCGTGAGATTACGACGCCTCTACTTGTTGGAAACATCACGACAGTCGGTGCTTTCCTTGCCCTTGTGCCGCTTAAATCTATTGCCCTGCGCGACCTCGGACTCTTTGCATCCTTGCTCTTGATAGGAACTATACTTTTCGTGTTGATTTGGCTGCCACATCTAATTAGGACTAGGGACAATAGACAACAGACGACAGACAAGGGAGACTTCCTTTCCCGCCTTGCCTGCGTGCAGATAGACAGGAAGCGATGGCTGGTCGTTATGGTAGCCTTGCTGACTTTTGTCTTTGGTTACTTTAGCCTTTCTGTCGAGTTTGATTCCGATGTTTCGAACATCAACTACATAACCGCGCAGCAGAAGGAAGACATGAATTACTTCCAAAAGTTTTTCGAGGGGAACGCCTCGCAGGACGATGTCACGCTTTATCTCCTGTCTTCTGCCACAGACTTTGATGGTGCTCTCGCTTGCTCGGAATCCAAACAGGCTGCCATTGATTCCCTGAAAGAGGCTGGTTTGATTGCAAGCCACCATGGTGTAAGCCGCTTCCTGCCCTCGATGGAGGAGCAGACCAGACGCATCAATCGATGGAACAAGTGGCTTGAAGGCCATCCGAATCTGCTGGATGTTTTGACGAAGAAAGCCGTCGAGCATGGATTCTCGGCAGAGGCTTTCACCGATTTCGCAGAGATGATTCAATCGGAACAAACGGCAAAGTCCTTCGACGAGTTCCGTCCCTTGACGTCTAAAGCCCTTGCCGAGAATGTCTCGCAGGCAGGAGAGGAAGGGAAATCTACGATAATCGAGACCCTTTCCGTCAGGAAGAAAGACCTCGAAAGGGTCAAGAAGTCGCTACCCGAAGCCTTTGATATCGGCTCGCTTCACTCGTCGGTGGCAGATGCGCTGTCAGGTGATTTCAACTACATCGGCTGGGCATGTTCGCTGATAGTGTTCTTCTTCCTGTGGCTTTCCTTCCGTCGAATCGAGCTGGCCATCATTTCCTTC
>CACXUA010000043.1 GCA_902770725.1 uncultured Bacteroidales bacterium
TCAAATTTATCAGGATAACCAGGACTCGTCTGTACCCAGAACTTCACCTTCTTGCCGAGTAGAACCTTTGGAGTAATCAGCCAGTTGTTAGCCCAATAATTGACTTTACCATGCCAACTCCAAGCTATTGGAGCTTTGGTTCCAGCATGGGGTTTAAAATGATCTGAAGTATACATGTCAAAACCATAAGTATTAAAGGCATAACCAGAAATGGTTGGTGCCTCACCAGCTCTACCTTTAATGCGTGTCCACTGGCCGAAGCCATCCTCAAAGTCGTCGAAGAAATACTGTGGGCCATCCTTTGCATTCCTCCTATATTCTACCCTGTAGTTGGTGGTCAAACCCCACCAATTGATTTGGGCATCGAATTGTCCCACAGGATTTGCGCTAATGTCAGCAGGAGCGGGATTGTCACCTGTTGTCGAGAAACGAGTGCCTGTACTCCAACTATTCCTTCCTACCTGAACCTGATAACCAGTTTCTTCCGTAAGTCTTTCCAGCTTGTAACTGGTGCCAGAGATACCGCTGGTAATGGTAGTCCAATTGCCGCCTGGCTCAGTGATAACAACGTCGTCAATACAGAGCATATCCTGACCTGAGCAGTTGTGGTGACAAATAGCTACGTAGCCATAATTGTCGCTGGTACCTAAATTAAATACATATTGTGTCCATTCTCCAGTGGTTGTTTTATCGGATCCAATCTGTGTAAAGTTTCTTGCACTAGTTGGGGCGGTAGTGCTATTTGTCTGATAAATATACACACCAAAAACTTCAGCACAATCAATGGGATCCAATCCCTTTGCCCAAAAACTAATGGTTCCGCCTAATTTAACCCGAGGTGAAACAAGATAGTTGTTGGGAGTGATATCTTGGTTACTATAGTCAGAATTACTGTTGGAAACGTAAGAACCAGAGGCCAACATTTCGTTAGAATTGTGACCATCAGGACCTGGCTCGTATGAGGTATAAACAGTATTGGTCGAATAGACTACCCAATCCAGACCATCAGCATTACCCCAGGTGGAGGTTGCAGCATCAATCGTTGTCCAACCTTGGAATGTGTGGTCTTCAAAGTCATAGACATGCTTCGTTCCCTCTGTTCTGTACCTCAGACGGTTGTAATTACCAGTCCAGTTAATTGTCGCATAGGTTTGACCTACTTGTGTGGCTGAAATATCAGACACGATTGTTTGTGCTCTTGCACCTGTTAAGGAGAAGAGCGCTACGATAAGCATTGTGAATGCTTTCGTTAGAGAGTTTAGATTCTTCATGTTCTTAAATTTAAATTAGAATTGAATATGTATTAAATTGGTTAATAATTGAACTCTATTTTGTCATGGCTTTACGACCTTTAGACAAACCGGTTGCAAAGGTATAACATTTTTGTATTACATACAAGAGAAAAGATAAAAAAGTTTAAAAAAAAATATACTTATGGCATATTGCAGGGGCAAAAGCGATGTTTCTGCTAACAAAATGTGGGCAGAATGGTCCTCAAACGAGGCGTGCTTAGTTTGCAAACTTAACGTGCCATGTTGGTCAACTTAACACGCCATGTTTGCAATCATAACGTGCCATGTTTGACAAGACTGCCTGCGACGTTTAGGAACGACCCACGAGACGATAGTAGGCAGGCTTGGGCTGGAGGGCTTTGTCGAAGAGGAGCGGATGGTTCTTCTCGCCGAGCCAAGAGCAGCCGTCGTGCAGGTTCCAGAAGGTCACGCAGTCTATCTTGTCGCGATACTTCTGGAAGGTCTTGAACAGACGCTCATATTGCTGAGTATGAAGAGCCTGAATGGTGTCGGACATCGCAATGCCTTCTCGGTCGAACTTCAACTGTCCGCCCATCTCCTCGCTTGCCCGAACGTCGAGTTCTGTCACGTGAATGTGCTCCACGAGGGGTGCATAAAGGGACAACGCATCCTCGAGTTCCTTTACGCTTGGCCCGAAGATATTGTAATGACCCTGCATTCCAATACCATCGATGGGCACCCCATTTGCACGCATCTTCAGCACCATATTGAAGATGTTGCGGCTCTTGCGAGGATTGCATTCGTTATAATCGTTATAGAACAGAATGGCTTTCGGGTCGGCTTCGCGAGCAAACTGGAATGCTTTGGCAATGAATTCGTCGCCGCAAAGCTGATAGAGTTTGGACTCGCGATAGGGATTCAGACCTCCGTCGGACATCGCCTCGTTCACAACATCCCAAGCATATATGACATCTTTGTAGCGATTCATGACCGTCTGGATGTGTTCCTTGAGGCGAGCATAAAAGGTCTCTTTATCGACGAAATTGCCCATTTCATCGTAAAACATCCAGTCCGAGAACTGATTATGCCAGACGAGACAATGGCCTCGCATCTTGATGCCGTTCTCCCTACAGAAGTTAGCGATGCGGTCAGCCTCTTCCCATCGCCAGACATCGGGTGAAGGATGAAGCGAACCAGGCTTCATGGCGTTCTCGCAAGTCACACTGTTGAACTGCTGACGAATGAGGTCTTGCTCAGCAGGGATACGTACATTTCGTCCGCTCAACGAGACACCCATGAGGAAATCCTTCTTAAAAACGTCCTTCAGACCCTGTGCCGAGACCTGAAACACCACGAACGGCAGCAAAAGCAAACTGGCAATCCTTTTCATCGCTCTACACATTATTAATATATAAATATAATAGGAAAGCTACTTATTCTGCAGTCTTATGGTTGATACAAATGCCCTGCTTGTACCAAGAGAAGAGGCGATGGATGCCTTCATCTATTTCGATTGTGTGATGCCAGCCAAGCTTGTGGAGCTTGCTGACATCGGTAAGCTTGAGCATCGTGCCGTCGGGTTTAGTCTTGTCCCACAATAGTTGACCTCGGAAGCCAATCTCCCTGACAATCTTCTCCGCACACTCCTTGATGCTGAGCTGCTTTCCTGTGCCGACATTGATGTGGCAGTTGCGAATTTCCTCGATTCCATCGCGATTTACGCGGAACTCCGTCTTCTCCGTCACATCCTTCCAATCGACATTGAGCAGGCAGTGAACACTGGCGTCGGCCATCTCTTCGCTCCATAAGAACTCACGCATCGGTGCCCCAGTTCCCCAGAGTGTCACCTTGCCGGGGGCAATGCCGTAACTCGCCAAGACAGTAAGGATGTCCTGCTCCGACGAGTCGCCATCGACGCGCATTTTGGTCGATTTCATCGAGACAGGACGCAATGCGATGTCACGACGAACACCTTCCCAGTCGTTGTCCTCAAGCAAGTGTGCCAAGTATATCTTGCGAATCATGGCAGGCAGCACGTGGCTGTTCTCGAGATGGAAGTTGTCGTTGGGCCCATAAAGGTTTGTGGGCATCACAGCAATATAGTTCGTGCCGTACTGGATATTGAAGCTCTCGCACATCTTCAGGCCGGCAATCTTGGCGATAGCATACGGCTCGTTGGTGTATTCGAGCGGACTTGTGAGCAGACAATCCTCGGGCATCGGCTGCGGAGCCTCGCCCGGATAGATGCATGTGCTGCCCAGGAAGAGCAACTTCTTCACGCCATGTTTCCAACTCTCGCCTATTACGTTCTGCTGTATCTGCAGGTTCTGATAGATGAAGTCCGCGCGATATTGCAGGTTTGCCATGATTCCTCCGACGTGTGCAGCAGCAAGAACCACAGCATCAGGCTGTTCCTCGTCGAAGAACTTCTTTACCTGAATGGGGTCAAGAAGGTCGAGTTCCTTGTGACTGCGACCTATCAAATTGGTATAGCCACGCTGCAGAAGGTTGTTCCAAATAGCAGAGCCTACCAAACCATGATGCCCTGCAACGTATATTTTACTGTCTTTACTTAACATTTTAATTATTCTTTATTTCACATCGAAAAACACGAAAAACACTAATTCGTTTCGTCTATTTCGTTCCCTTTTTGATATTTGTATATCGAAAAACACTAAAACCGAACTATTCGTTCAGGTGTTATCTGCTGCGCATTGAAGTTTACTAACAATCCTAGTTTGTAGCCAGTTATAGAAAGATAATTAATGACCTGAGCAATATGTATTGGCAACAACTCTTCTACAGCCTTTAATTCTACCACAATTTTGTCATAACACACGAAGTCTGCCACATATTTCTGTTCAATTTCTTCTCCTTTATAATATATGGAGAATGCTTTTTCACGCTCGTATGGTATACCTTGCAACTTGAACTCCTTCTCTAAAGCCTCCTGATAAACCTTCTCAAGAAGTCCTGGTCCAAGCACCTTATGAACCTCGAACAATGCGCCTGTTATCTTGTATGACTCATTTGCGTAAAGCAGAGACATTATTCGTGCCTTTTCGTGTTTTTAGATGTGTTCTTATTTTACTACTCCCTTTTCGAGGTAT
Source organism: uncultured Bacteroidales bacterium (assembly GCA_902770725.1). Taxonomy (GTDB): domain Bacteria; phylum Bacteroidota; class Bacteroidia; order Bacteroidales; family Bacteroidaceae; genus Physcousia. Next base: position 4,364 of record CACXUA010000043.1, read on the forward strand.
TCTGCGAGGTTCATCCTTACTTTTGCTGCGGCGCCTTCGCCTGCAACTTTAGCCATATCGTGGTCCACCATCAGTTTGACGAGCTGTTCGAACGTGGTCTTTGCGGGATTCCAACCAAGCTTTGCCTTCGCTTTCGTCGGGTCTCCCCAGAGATTTACTACGTCTGTGGGACGATAGAAGTCCTCGCTCACCTCGACAAGCGTCTTGCCAACCAACTCGGCAGGACCTTTCACGCAGATGCCTTTCTCGTTGATGCCTTCTCCTTCAAACTTGAGTTCTAAGCCGACGTGGCGGAATGCGAGGTCTGTAAACTCACGGACCGAGTGCTGAACACCTGTAGCGATGACGAAGTCTTCGGGTGTCTCGTGCTGCAGGATGAGCCACATACATTCCACATAATCCTTGGCATAACCCCAGTCGCGAAGTGAATCGAGGTTGCCCAAATAGAGCTTCTCCTGTTTACCCTGAGCGATACGAGCTGCAGCGAGGGTAATCTTGCGCGTCACGAAAGTCTCCCCTCTGCGCTCACTCTCATGGTTGAAGAGGATGCCGGAGCAGCAGAACATTCCATACGCCTCACGATATTCCTTCACAATCCAAAAGCCGTAGAGCTTGGCGACGGCATAGGGACTGTAAGGATGGAAAGGTGTATTCTCGTTCTGCGGCACTTCCTCCACCTTGCCATAAAGTTCCGAAGTCGAAGCCTGATAGATCTTACACGTCTTTTCCAGGTGGTTGGTTCGTACGGCTTCGAGCACTCTGAGAACGCCCACAGCATCGACATCTGCCGTAAACTCTGGGGCATCGAAGCTGACTTGAACGTGGCTTTGAGCTGCCAGATTGTATATCTCTGTAGGTTGCACCAAGCCGACCAACTTGACGAGGGACATCGAGTCGCTCATGTCGGCATAGTGAAGATGGAAATGCGGCTTGCCTTCCAGATGAGCGATGCGTTCACGGAAGTCAACTGAGGAGCGGCGAATGATGCCATGCACCTCGTAACCTTTCTCGAGCAGGAACTCGCTCAGGTATGAGCCGTCCTGTCCTGTAACGCCCGTTATCAGGGCAACTTTTCTATCCATTTCTATGTAGTTTATTTGTTTTCGCTGAATTGTTTGATGCGTTGCTCGTCGGAAAGACGGCAGACGAGCAGTGTATCGTCGCACTCTGCCACGATGAAACCGTCCAGACCCTGCACTACGACACGCTTTTCCTGCGTTGCATGAACGATGCAATTCGTGGTTTCATAGACGTCTATGTTGTCGCCGATGAGTGCATTGCCGTAGATGTCGCGCTCGGAATTCTCGTGGAGTGAGCCCCAAGTGCCAAGGTCGCTCCATCCGAAGCTTGCGGGGAAGACATAAATCTCCTCGGCTTTCTCCATGATTGCATAGTCGATGGAGATGTTTTCGCACTGAGGGAAGACCTCGTTTATTGCTTCTTGTTCCTTCGCTGTGCCGTAAACGGGAAGCAAGTCCTCGAATATCTTCGACAGCGTCGGCTGGTAAACTCGCAAGGCATTGACAATCGTGCCGATGTTCCAGATGAAGATGCCGGCGTTCCAGAAGAAGTTGTTCTTCTCGATATAACGGTTTGCTGTGTCTATGTCGGGCTTTTCCTTGAAGGAATCCACACGGAAGACCTCCCTGTTTCGGGCAGTCGAGAAGGAAAGGTCGGCCTGGATATAGCCATAACCAGTCTCTGGTCGTGTGGGTTTCATGCCAAGCGTAACCATCGCGTCGGACTCTGCCACGAACTTCAGACACGAGTTAACAACACGCTGAAACTCGGTGACATCCATCACGATAGCATCGCTTGGAGCCACCACGACATTGGCTTTCGGGTCTTGCGACTTGATGCGCCAGCTGGCATAGGCAATGCAGGGAGCCGTATTCCTGCGGCAAGGCTCCAGCAGAACATGGTTCCAGGGAATCTCGGGCAGTTGCTCACGAACGATGTTAAGGTACGAAGCCGACGTGACAACCCACATATTCTTAGCGGGAACGATTGTCTTAAAGCGGTCGAACGTCAGCTGGATGAGAGTCCTTCCGCAGCCCAAGACATCGACGAACTGCTTTGGCTTTTCCGGCGTACTCATCGGCCAGAAGCGACTTCCAACGCCGCCTGCCATGATTACCAAATGATTGTGTGCCTCCATAAGCAAACCTTTTATATATACGAATGAGCCGCAAAATTAACACTTTCTTTGTAAAATGACAAAGAATGAACGTAAAAAATCTTCTTAACGAAGCGGAAATGGGCTCTCGAAGCATGTGAAACAGCCATAGTTGGTGCTTCTCCTCGGTCAAGACTGCCAGTCCTGATTTTTATCACACTTAAGGAGGACTCGAGTTTTACCGTGGTGGGACTCGAGTTTTACCGTGGTGGGACTCGAGTTTTTCCACGGGAGGACTGCAGTCCCACCGTGGGAGGACTGGAGTCCTCCTATAGAAAAATTTTAGGAGGACTGAGAGAGATTTGCCGATTTAACGCGGAAATCCTGTCAATTCGACATTTCGAGCAAGGAGAAAGGCGTCGTGTAAGTGGTTCGGATGCGCCACGCTTCCGGGTAGAGATTATTGATGCGATTGCCCACTCCCTTGCCCGGGCCGAGCACGAAGCCACGATAACAAAGCGTGACAGGCCCTCTTGGAGCCTCCACTCGAAGGGCTTCGCGACGCAAATACTGCAGGGCTTCGCTGTAACTCAATTCGATGCGAGGACCTTCTGGCTGTGGCGCGTTTTCTGAATCATACAGCGTCTTGAGGGTTCGACGCACTTTCTTCGCAGCATCTTGTAAGGCTTCAGGAGATGATTCCTCGTATTCCCCAGCCTTCCGAATCGCGGCAACATAGAAGCCTTCGCCGCGGTCGCGACCAGGAAGAAAATGTCGCTCCATGATGCAAAAACCGCCCATTTCATCGCAAAAATAGCGTGTGTTGTCCTCATCTTCGTAGCGATTGAAAGTGCAAGTGCTGTAGATGAGCAAGCCGCCAGGTTTCAAGACGTGCCAGATGTCTGCCAAGATGTCTCTTTGACGCTGCTGACACATCCTGACATTCTGCAGGCTCCACTCCCGTCTGGCGTCCTCATCCTTACGAAACATGCCTTCGCCAGAGCAAGGGACATCAGTCAGGAGCACATCCACGCAACCCGTCAGAGCGCCAAACTCTGCAGGAAAATTCTGCGTGACTATGCTTTGAGGAGCCGACTCGGGCAGACCCGTCATCCACTTCTGCATGTTCTCTGCAAGGACTTGGGCGCGCTTGGCGACCGGTTCGTTACTTATCAAGAGCGAACCCTCCGGCAAAATGCTCTGCAGAAGCGTGCTCTTGCCGCCTGGAGCAGCACAGAGATCGAGAGCTAGCAAAGGTTTATTCTCTCCCCTTTGGGGGAGCAGGAGGGGGGCCACATACATCGACGAAGCCTCCTGAACATAGTAGGCTCCGGCATGAAGCAAGGGGTCGAAAGTGAAAGCGGGGCGCTCCTTGAGGTAGAAAGCATCAGGGCACCAAGGAACTCGCTCAAACTCAGGATTGTGAGACAAAGCCTCTTCGGCAGAGATTTTGCGTGGATTCAGGCGAATGGAGACTTCCGGATCTGTCGTTTCCAACGCCTCGCAAAGCGAATCTGCCGTATCTTTATCATAATGTTCGCGCATCAGGCGAACAAAATCCTCTGGTAATGTCATCATAATACCCGTAACGTGTCACTTTTCGTCACAAAGGTACGCATAATTCCTCATACAGCAAAATCTTTCGCCTTTCACCTTAAGTTTTATCCCTTAAAGTTTTGTGGTGTCAGGAAAAAAAGCTAATTTTGGTGCGAAAAAGCAACTATTCTTAATTAATTAACCTTGAAAATGAACAGACGATCCTTTATTACGAAAGGTGCGGCAAGTGCTGCGCTTTTCAGCATTTTGCCTCGTGAAGTCCTGGGTAAGATGGGAACCAAGAACGACATCATCGCTCCCAGCGACCAGTTGACACGAGGTTTGATTGGTGTGGGCGGCATAGGTCGCTCAGGTTCACACTTCATCAGCGACCAGAACTGCCGCCTCGTTGCCCTCTGCGACGTGGACCAGAAGCATCTTGACTCAGCGCTCAGCGCAGCAAAACAGAAGTGGGGAGAAGACTTGAAGTCTTATCATGACTTCCGCGACCTGATTAACGACCCGAATGTCGATATCGTCCACATCGCTACCCCACCCCATTGGCACGGACTTATGTCGGTTATCGCTGCCAATGCAGGCAAGGACATCTTCTGCGAGAAACCCATGACGCGCACAATCGGCGAGGGAAAACGTGTGGAAGAGGCAGTGAAGCGCAACGGAAGAGTGTTCCGCCTGAACACTTGGTTCCGCTTTAAAGACACATTCTACGGACTCGGAACAGAAGTCAAGCCACTGAAGAAACTCGTGGACAGCGGTCTGCTCGGATGGCCTCTCAAAGTTAGAATATCCGGCGCAACAGGCTTTGCTTGGAAGTTCTTCTGGGTAGGTAAGGAGAACCTCGAGGTTCAGCAGGTTCCCAAGGAACTCGACTACGACCTCTGGCTCGGCCCGGCGCCCTACAAGCCCTACAACATCCATCGCACCCACCAGACCTTCCGCGGCTATTTCGACTACGATGGTGGCGGCTTGGCCGACATGGGTCAGCACTACATCGACCCCGTCCAGTACATCCTCGGCAAGGATGATGAGTTCCCCATCAAGGTCGAGATTGACGCTCCGCAGCAGCATCCCGATGCAGTTGGCATTTGGAGGAACATCACATACACCTATGCCGACGGTTGCCAGATTATCCTCGAGGGCGAAGGCTTCGAGAGTAAAGGCAAGGTTCCCTATATCGAAGGACCGAAGGGCAAAGTCTATAAGGGCTTCGAATGCACGATTCCCAACGTGCAGCAAATCATCAACGAGCTTCCTGACCCAGAGGAGCGCAACACAGACTTCTTGGAGTGTGTGCGCACCAGACGTCAGTTCGCGCTCAACGAAAGCAATGGTCACCACAGCGCAACCATCGTCAACATTGGCGTTTGTGCACTTCGCCTCAACCGAACCCTCAACTTTGATCCGAAGACGCAAACGTTCATTAATGATGACGAAGCTAACCGCCTCGTTAATCAACCAATGCGTGGCGAATGGGCAAAGCTAATCTAGAATTCAAAACTAAAGAATTCCAAACACAAAATTAACTCGACAACTATACAAAGATGAAACGTACATTATATATTATTATAGCAGCGATGTTGCTCTGCCTGCCTGTTATGGCACAAGATGCACGCAATCGCGCTACCGAGACCATCGTTCAGGATGTGCTCGCACTCGTGCCCATACAGAATCAGGCCGACTTCAACAATGAGATGCAACCCCTGGTTTCTGCTGCTCCGAAGTCAATCACAATGCTTGCCGCAATGCTGAAACCTGCTGCACAACGCGTTAATGCCAAGGTGGAATACGCTATTCACGGAGCTGTTGCCTTTGCAGGAACGAACGAGACTTGGGCAGCTAACGTACGCGAGGGCCTCAAGCAAGCCATCGCCGCACAAAGTGACAAAGACGCGAAACAATTCCTGGAGAACGAACTGCGCCTGCTTTCGAAGACAGAAGACGTTACCTATGTTGCTCATCCAGCCTCGACGCCATATGCTCAGGCATACGACAAGCTGGTCAGCCTCGGCAGTAATGCTGGCCCGGAAATCGTAAAGGCAATGAAGAATAAGGACCATGCCTTGCGTATGCAGGCTCTGAAGTTCGCTACAGCCAAAGGTCTTGCTACGGACGAACTGGCAGCCAGCGTGGCAAAGAAATACAAGTCACTCAGCGAGGAAGCCAAGTGCGATGTCCTCTATTGGCTCGGCGACAATAAGATTGCAAGTCAGAAGCCTTTGCTGGCTACCGTTGTTGCAAAGGGCGGCAAACCTGCAAAAGCTGCCATCGAAGCCTTAGGCAAGATTGGTGGAGACGATGCTCAGAAGACACTCATCGACCAGTTGGGTGGCGAGAACAATGCGGAAGCTTTCCGTGCGCTCTGCTCTTTCCCGGGCAAGTTGAACCTGTTAGAGCCCCTGAAAGCTGCAGAAGGCGACAAGAAACTCTCTTTGCTGAAGCTTGCTTCTGCACGCCGCTACACCGATGCCGCAGATGACATCCTTAAACTCACCAAAGAGGATACATATAGCGAGGCTGCCCTTGCAGCTCTGCCAGGCGTGGTAACTCCTGAACAGACGAATGCCATCATCGGTGCCTTGACAGTGCTTGACAAGAACCCGAAACATGTTCCTGCATGGCAGAAGGCTTGTGCTGCTGCTTTACAGACCCTTTCGGCCGACGAGCAATATAAGAAGATCTCATTCTTCACAAACCAGCCCATGATGCCCAAGAGAGCACTCCTCTACCCCTTGCTTGCTGCTACAGGTACCGATGCTTCTGTTGCTGATCTGGAGAAGATTGGTGACGAAGCTGCCATCGAGGCACTTGGCAAGAGCACCAACTACAAGGCTGCTAAGCCTCTCCTCGCAGCAGCAAAGGCAGGCAACGAGCAGGCTCTGATGAGTTATGTCAACCTTGTCAACAGCAAGGAGGGCAATCTTGACAGCCGTTCTGCTAAACTCAGCGAGGCTTTCGAACTGGCAAAGAGCGTAGCCGACAAGAAGAACATCCTCTCTAAGTTGGCAGGAGCTCCCACCCGCAACGCTTTCCTGCTCGCAGGCAAGCAACTCGACGATAAGGAACTCGGCTATACTGCTGCCACGGCTCAAGGCTACAGGCGATGCCGACGACGGCTATGCTGTGGATGCACTCCGCCAAAAGCTCTCCGAGATGACTCCTGTTGAGCCTTACGTCCTCTCCGACGAGGAAAAGAAGCAGGGATTCGAGCTCTTGTTCGACGGCACGAACCTCGATAATTTCGTTGGCAACAAGGTGGGATACGTGCCCATCAACGGTTGCATCAACGTTACTGCCAACTACGGCAACGAGAGCAACCTTTACACCAAGAAGGAATACCGCGACTTCGTATTCCGCTTCGAGTTCTGCTTCCTGCGTCCTGGCGTGAACAATGGTGTCGGCATCCGCACCCCGATGGGCGTCGATGCTGCCTACGACGGCATGTGCGAAGTGCAGATTCTGGACCACGACGACCCCATCTATGCCGGTCTGCGCGAATATCAGGTGCATGGCAGCGTGTATGGCGTCATCCCAGCAAAGCGCATCAAGCACAAGCCTCTTGGCGAATGGAGCGAGGAAGAAATCCGAGTTCAGGGCAACCACATCACCGTAACGGTTAATGGCGAAGTCATCGTCGATGGCGACATCAAGGAGGCTTGTAAGGGTCACAACGTTGCTCCCGACGGTTCGAACAACAATCCCTACACAGTCGACCACCACAACCATCCCGGCATGTTCAACAAGACGGGTCACATCGGCTTCCTCGGCCATGGTGCAGGTCTGAAGTTCCGTGCCGTCCGCGTGCTCGACCTCACGAAGAAGAAATAAGGGCTCCTTCAAAGAGCTATTGGTATTGTAAAAAGATGGCGTGCCGCGTTTGCAAACATGGCACGCCATCTTTATAAACTCGGCACGTCGAATTGTCCGATGCGGCACGCCGCGTTGAGAAACGCCCTATAGGGGACTTATTCGTCCTGTTCTGTTTGTTCAGGAATATCCTCTGTAGGAGATGCTTCTACCGGCTGTTCATTGGGGGAAAGAGAAAAGTCGGCTTCATCCACATCCTCAGAGCTAGAGAAATCATAATCATAGGTCGCAGTGTCTGGCTGGTGATAGGTATAGCCGTAGCCCGTCCATAAACGAGGATCCAAACCCTTAGCCGGCGGGAACTTTATACGGTACTTGCTGAACTTCTCATCAGAGAGAACGCTCTGGATGAACTCGCCAAAGATGGGAAGAGCTGTTTTACCTCCCTGACCGAGTTGTCCCGTACGGAAATGGATGCTTGGGTACTCGCCACCGACCCACGCACCGCCAACGAGACCGGGGGTAACGCCGACGAACCAGGCATCTGCATGATTGTTGCTCGTTCCCGTTTTGCCACCGAACTCGGTATCGGCATAGAACGGACGGATATAGTGCCACAAACCGCCAGAAGTGCCGGAGAGTCCTCCCTTGAGCATCGTCTGCATCAGGTAGGCAGAACGATACGGAATGGCCTTCTTCTCCCTTTTCTTGGCTTGATAGATGAGGTTGCCGTCGCTGTCTTCAATGCGCTCCACAAGCAACGGCATGCTGTAGCGTCCGTCGTTGGCAACAGTACAATAACTGTTGACCAACTCCAGCAGATTGACTTCGCTGCTGCCTAGTGTAAGAGCCCGAGTTTCCTGAAGTGGCGTCTTAATGCCCATCGCATAAGCCGTCTGCGCGATGTTATGAATGCCACACTCCATACCGACCCGCACAGCCACCGTATTGACACTCATCGCAAAGGCGCTCTTGAGGGAGATCTCGCAGTTCGTATAGACACCATTTGCATTATGAGGAGCCCAAACCCTGGGTTTACCGCCAATTGTGTCAGTGTACGAGATATAAGAATCACGGCGATGATCGATGGGATTAAGTCCCTGGTTCATCGCTTCAGTATAGACAAAGAGCTTGAACGTGGAACCGGGCTGATGAACGGCACGCACATTATCGACCTGCCAGCTGCGGAAATCGATGTCGCCCACCCAAGCACGGACGAAACGGGTGTCAGGCTCTACGGCAACAAAGCCAGTGTGCATGAAGCGAAGCATATAGCGGACAGAGTCAATGGTGCTCATCTCCTGCTCCACAGGACCGTCATAGCTGAACAGGCGCACCGTATGCGGCAGGTTGAGGTAATGGTTGATAGAGTCGGTATTCCCTTGATACTTTGCCTTGAGATACCGGCCATAATCACTGCGTCGGGCAATGTCTTCAGCAAAATTCGGTATCTCCTGCCGACGGGCATTCTGCCAAGGATTGGTGTGTCCCCAGTGCTCGTTGAAGCGTTTCTGTATCATCTGCATCTGCTTCCGAACTGCCGCCTCGGCATATGCCTGCATCCGCGAATCGATAGATGTATAGATACGCAGACCGTCGGCATCAAGGTCAAGCTTGTTGATGGCATCGTAGCCTGGCACAAACCCCGCAGTGCAAAGGGAATCGATGTATATCTTGAGAGCCTCTCGGAAGTAGGGCGCCATGCCGTCCTGATAGCTTTCCGTAACATGTGCCCGCATTGCAACAGGCAAGGCAAATAAGGAATCCAGTTGCTTCTGCGTTGCCTCTTTGCCGTCGAAGAAGATGTGATGATGGTCATAGACAAGCTGCATCACCGTGTTTCGCCGCTGAAGACTGTTTTGAGGATTGAGTCGGGGATTATAGTAACTGGTCGCCTTGAGCAATCCCACCAGCGTTGCCGCCTGCTCGTAGGTAAGTGCATCGGGCGTCGTACCGAAATAAGTTCGTGCTGCCGTCTTGATGCCATAGGCATTGCTGCCGAAGTCGACGGTATTCAAATACATCGTCAGGATATCTTCCTTCGAGAAGACCCACTCGAGCTTCAATGCCACAATCCACTCCTTGGCCTTCATCACCAGAATCTTTATGCCAGGGATGCGGCCGAGCAAGCCCGTCGAATACTTCGTGCGGACACGGAACAGGTTCTTTGCCAACTGCTGGGTAATGGTGCTGGCGCCGCGTGCATGACCCTGCACAATGTCCTTGCCTGCAGCGAAAAGGCCAACGACATCAATGCCGTTGTGCAGATAGAAACGCTCGTCTTCCGTGTCAATAAGTGTACGAATCAGGATGGGTGATATCTCTTTGTATGTCACAGGCGTTCGGTTCTCGTTGAAGTAGCGCCCCATCAGCACGCTGTCGCATGTATAGACCTCCGACGCCTCGTTGGTGACAGGGTCTTTGATGTCGGCGAAGCCTGGGGAACGCCCAAAGAGATAGCAGAAGTTGCAATCGACGGCCATGAAGAACAAGATGACGGCTAACACAAAGGTCGCAAACCAGACGGCAAGCTTCTTGTACCACGGGCCTGAATATATCTTGCGGAGAATGTTTCTGAACGAAACTGTAAAGGCTTTGAAGTTCATCGTTCTCTATTTTAGCAATTGAAATATTTCCTCCCTTTGGTCGGGATGGAACCACTTTATCTCATTGTCGTGAGCAAACCAAGTCATCTGCTTCTTGGCATAATCTCGCGTATTCTTCTTTATCTTCTCGACTGCAAAAGGCAGCTCCCATTCGCCGTCGAGGAATCGGAACAGTTCCTTGTAACCTACCGTGTTGAGCGCATTCTCGTTCCTAAGATGATAGAGCCGGCGGGCCTCATCGAGCAATCCCGCTTCCATCATTGCATCCACACGCTTGTTGATGCGGTCGAAAAGCTCTTGACGTTCGCGCCTTAAACCTATCTTGACGATGTGGAAAGGACGCTGCTTGCGCTCTTTTGTCAAGAAAGAAGAATAGGGACGACCCGTCGTATAGCAGACTTCCAAAGCATGGACAACACGCTTCGGGTTGCGCGTATCGGCTGTATGATAGTATTCCGGATCAAGCAGACGCAGTTCGCTACGCATCTCGTCAATGTCCCCGTCTGTCAATCTCTTACGCAATGTCTGGCGAACCTCCGTATCGACCGACGGGATATCGTCAATACCATTGCATACAGCATCAATGTACATCATGCTGCCTCCCGTAAGCAATAAGGAATGATGGTTGGCCTGAAGTTCTTCTATCAGCGAAAGAACATCCTGTTCATATTGGGCAGCACTGTAATAATCACCAATTTCATGCGTGCCCACAAAGTAATGTTTGATGCGTTGCTGCTCTGTTGTAGGAGCCGCAGTGCCTATCTCCATGCCACGATATATCTGCCGACTGTCGCAGTTCAGGATAGGGCTCCCGAGCTTCTCAGCTATCTGCAAGGCAAGTTCTGTCTTACCGACAGCCGTAGGACCTAACAGAACATATAACGTCATTACTCGTCTATCTCGTAACCTTCCAGGTCGAGTTCTTCCTCTTCATAACCCTCGTCGCCATAGAAACCTTCTTCTATTTCCTCGGGGTTCTCAGTCTGTTCTGTCGTTTGCTCTTCCTCCTCGACGAGGGATTGCACAGGAGGTAAACCATGACGGCGATTTACGATAGCCACCTTCTCTCTCCTGCCGAATACATTCTCCGTAAGTTCCATCAGGAAGAAACGCTTGCCATCAGGATCGAAGACGTATGCCAAGCGCTGTCCCTCATCTTCGAGGAAGTCGCCGATGCTGGTGTCGGACATCAGGTTGAGGTCCTGGTCGTAGCTCATCTCATCGGTGTCTTGAAGACAGATGCGCTGCTTGACACGCCAATCCTCATCACAAATAAGGAAACACTGCTTTTGATGTTCGTCGTAGCTGCAGTCTTCCAGTATAAGTTGATGCAGCTCCGCGAACTTGGCATCACTATCAATAAGTATCTCGCGGACAAAGTCGTCTTTCTCTTGGCTGAAGAGTGTTAGTTTGAGTGTCATAGTCTGTCGTTTATCTAATGAAGCCTCGATCGCTGTTGCGGATGAAGTCGAGGATATAATCTATCTCGGGGCTCATGGGAATCTCCTGCTCCACACGGGCAAGGAGGTCGTTCAGCTTGCCTGTTCCCTGCAAGATGATTTGATAAGCCATGTGAATATTGTTGATGAGGTCGCGGTCGAAACCTCTGCGACGAAGCCCGATGGTATTCAATCCGCAGAATGATGCTGGTTCACGAGCCACAAGGCTGAAGGGCAGGACATTCTGAGAGAAACGTGTGCCACCGCCTACCATCGTATAACTACCTACACGGCAGAACTGGTGCATCAATACGTTAGCACTCAAAATGGCATTGTCATCAATTACAATCTCGCCAGCAAGTTTCGTACCATTGCCTATGATGACACCGTTCCCAACTATAGCATCATGTGCCACATGCACACCTTCCATCAACAAATTGTCATTGCCGACGATGGTTCGTCCCTTGGCGGCTGTACCTCGATTGATGGTTACATTCTCACGTATCTTGTTGTTGTTACCAATCTCTGCAGTACTCTCTTCGCCTCGGAACTTAAGGTCTTGTGGAATGGCACTAATGACTGCGCCTGGGAAGAATATGTTCCCATTACCAATACGGGCGCCGTAGAGTACCGTCACGCTATTCATCAATGTGTTGTTGTCGCCTATAACAACACCTTTATCTATATAGCAGAACGGACCTATCTCGCAATTCTCACCAATAACGGCTTCTGGGTGAATGTATGCTAAAGGACTTATCATAACTTTACTGTTTATTATTTATTACTTGAGCTGTGAAGGTTGCCTCTGCCACACAGTTCTCTCCGATGAAAGCATAACCCTGCATCGTGCCTATATTGTGGCGAAGAGGTGCTACTGTCTCCACTCGAAACACCAAGGTATCACCTGGCGAAACCTTCTGACGGAACTTGACGTTGTCTATTCGCAGGATATAGGTGCTGTATGTATTGGGCTGCTTATCGTGGAGAACAAACAATCCTCCTGTCTGCGACAAAGCCTCTATCAGCAGGACACCAGGCATAACAGGTTCGTCGGGGAAATGCCCTTGGAAGAACGGCTCGTCGTTCGTTACATTCTTGACAGCAACGATATAGTTTTCCTTTATGTCCATGACCTTATCGACCAAGAGCATCGGATAGCGGTGAGGCAACAGTTGCTTTATCTGATTCACATCCATCAAAGGAGTCTGGTTGGGGTCATACTTCGGAGCCTGCACCTCATGCTTGCGTATCTCCTTACGCATCATTCGAGCGAACTTGTTGTTGATGGTATGTCCCGGACGTGTGGCTATAATGCGTCCCTTAATGGGTTTGCCAATGAGAGCCATATCACCTATGATGTCGAGCAACTTATGTCGAGCCGGTTCGTTGTCCCATACAAGAGGCTTGTGCTGAATGTACCCGAGGTCGTTAGCATCGTGATGCTCTGCACCTGTCAACTTGCAAAGCTTGTCGAGGTTCTCCTGCGTTGTCTTTTGCTCATAGATAACAATAGCATTATCAAGGTCGCCACCTTTGATGAGACCGGCCAATAACAATTGCTCTATCTCACGAACGAAGACGAAGGTGCGTGCTGCAGCAACTTCTGTGACAAACTTGTCCATGCTGTCGAGTGTAGCAAATTGGCTGCTGAGCACCTTGCTGTCGAAAACAATCATGCTTGTAATGGAGAAGTCGTCATCGGGAAGCAGTGTGATGCAAGCACCTGTCTTGTCATCGCGGAACTCCATCTTCTTGGTGATATAGTAATAGTCTTTCGGAGCATCCTGCTCTGCTATGCCAACGCGTTGTATCTCGCGGACAAATAGCTCGGCACTGCCGTCAAGGATTGGGAACTCAGGTCCATCGACCTGCATCAGCACGTTGTCGATGCCCATGGCATAAAGTGCAGCCAAAGCATGTTCAACTGTGCTGCATCGCATCTCGCCCTTGCCAAGGACAGTACCGCGTTGCGTATCGACCACATTCTCTGCCACAGCATCCATAATGGGCTGCCCTGGCATATCTACTCGTTGTATCTTGTAGCCATGTCCTGCTGGTGCAGGCAAGAAAGTCACTGTCAGCTTGAGTCCTGTATGAAGGCCTTTACCGCTGAGCGAGAAACTTTCCTTGAGTGTATTCTGCTTTAACATTTTTCTTATTATATGGTCTTGAGGTTACTGCTTGTTCTCAAGCTGTTCCTTAAGCATCTTTATTTCCTTCTTCATTTGATTCATGTCTGCCCACATATCCGGCAGGTTCTTAAAGATAGCGCTGCTCTTCCAGAAGTTGCGACCATCTATGGCTGGCGCTCCCTGCACGGCTGCACCCTCTTTCTTTATGCTGTTGGGGATGCCGGCCTGTGCTCCAGCCATCACACGATTGGCAATTGTTGCATGATCGGCAATGCCTACTTGTCCGCCAAACATACACCACTCTCCCACCTTAGTGCTGCCCGCAATACCAACTTGAGCCGACATAACTGTATGGCTGCCTATCTCATCATTATGACCTATCTGCACCAAGTTGTCTATCTTTACGCCACGATGAACTATAGTTGCTCCCATGACGGCTCTGTCCACACAACTATTGGCACCTATCTCCACATCATCCTCGATAATGGCGATGCCTATCTGAGGTATCTTCTTATAACCTTCTTCGGTAGGCTCAAAGCCAAAACCATCGGCACCTATGACACAGCCAGCATGCAGGATGCAGCGGTTGCCTACCTTACAATCATGATAGATAACGGCGTTGCTGTATATCTCTGTGTTCGCTCCGACCTTTGCGTTCCTGCCTATCGTGACATGCGGATGCAGGACGCAGCCGTCGCCTATCTCCACGCCTTCAGCGATGGCGACGAATGGACCTATATAGCACTTCTCGCCTATCTTTGCAGAAGGATCAATGAAGGCAAGGTCGCTGATGCCTTCCCGCTTGGGCTTCATGCTTTCATAGATTTGAAGAAGCTTCGCAACAGCCTCACGAGCATTCGGCACCTTGATGAGGGTCGCCTTTATCTCTTGTTTCGGTTCGAAGTTCTCATTGACGAGCACGATGCTACTCTCTGTTTGGTAAATGTATCGCTCGTACTTATCATCATACAAGAAACTGATACAACCAGGCCTTCCTTCTTCTATCTTGGCGAAGTTATTGACCTTGGCTTCGGGGTCACCTACGATGGTACCACCTATCAGCCCTGCTATCATTTGCGCTGTGAATTCCACGATTATATTTACTATTTAACGATTTACGATTTACTGTTTAACAGGTCAGCCATCTGAGAGGCTACTTCTTTGGCCTTCTCAGCAGCTACGCTTGCAAAGTTCTCTGTCTTATCGGCATAGATAATGGCGCGACTGCTGTTTACCAGCAAACCGCAGTCCTCTATCATGCCATACTTACATACCTCCTCCAGGCTACCACCCTGAGCGCCCACACCAGGAACAAGCAGGAAGGCATTCGGCGCGACCCGACGGATGTCGCGGAACATCTCGCCGCGCGTGGCACCAACCACGTACATCATGTTCTCGTCGTTGCCCCACTCCTGGCTCTTGCGGATAACCTTCTCGAAGAGTCGCTCGCCGTCCTTGTCTTCCGTGAGTTGGAAGTCGAAAGAGCCTTTGTTGCTGGTCAGAGCAAGCAGGATGACCCACTTCCCCTCGTAGCCTTGTATGAAAGGCGTCACGCTATCCTCGCCCATATAGGGAGCGACGGTCAACGCATCAACATCATATTCCCCGAAGAACGTGCGGGCATACATTTGGCTGGTATTGCCGATGTCGCCCCGTTTGGCGTCGGCTATGATGAACTGGTCGGGATAGTTCTGCTTCAAGTACTTGACTGTCTTCTCAAAAGCCATCAGTCCCTTCACACCGAAAGCCTCGTAGAAGGCAAGGTTGGGCTTGTATGCCACGCAATAAGGCGCAGTGGCATCGATGATGGCCTTATTGAAGGCGAAGATAGGGTCTTCTTCCTTCAGCAAGTGCTCGGGTATCTTCTTCAAGTCGGTATCGAGGCCGACACAAAGGAAGCTCTTCTTCCTTCGTATGTTTTCTATGAGTTCTTTTCTTGTCATTTGTTAAGTTTCTTTATGATGCGTCTTGTTAAGCCTATCACTACGGCTGCTGCCACAGCAATAACTATCCAGACTCCTAAGAAAGCCCATCCGTTTTCTCCCCACCCGAACCATTCCTGTACGGCGGGAGTAAGCAGTCCCGCTACAACTATTGCAACTATGTCAGGCCAATGCTCCCTGAAGTCGGCTTTAATGCCGGCCCAAGTCCATTCTTGCTTGACATCATTCCAAAATCCCATGTCTCTTCTCGTTCTTTATAGTTCAGATTCTTTAAGTCTCTCTGCGTTCTCTGCCACAATCAAGTGGTCGATGCAGTCTTGGATGTTGCCGTCCATGAAGGAAGGCAGGTTATAGATGGTGTAGCCAATGCGGTGGTCGGTGATGCGGCCTTGCGGATAGTTGTACGTCCGAATCTTTGCCGAGCGGTCGCCCGTCGAGACCATCGTCTTACGCTTCGACGCGATGTCATCGAGGTACTTCTGGTGCTCCTTATCATAGATGAAGGTACGAAGTCGAGCGAGAGCCCTTTCCTTGTTCTTCGGCTGGTCGCGCGTCTCAGTACATTCCACCAGGATTTCCTCGTCCTGATTGGTGAAAGGGTTGCGCCAAATGTATCGTGCACGGACACCCGACTCAACCTTGTTGACGTTCTGACCGCCGGCGCCGCTGCTTCGGAAGGTGTCCCACTTGATGGCTCCTTCGTTGATTTCCACATCGAATTCCTGAGCTTCAGGCAATACGGCAACCGTTGCAGCAGAGGTATGGACACGGCCCTGCGTCTCGGTGACTGGGACGCGCTGCACGCGATGCACGCCGCTTTCGTACTTCATGATGCCATAAACGCCTTCGCCCGTCACTGAGCAGACGATTTCCTTATAACCTCCGACGGCTCCCTCGCTGTAGCTGCTGACAGCCATCTTCCAGCCTTTCATCTCGAAGAACTTAGAGTACATGCGGAAGAGGTCGCCTGCGAAGAGCGCAGCCTCGTCGCCACCAGTCCCGCCACGAATCTCGAGAACGATGTTTTTGTCGTCTTCGGGGTCGGCAGGAACGAGCAGAAGTTTTATCTCTTCCTCAAGCTCAGGGATGCGCTTCTCGCTCTCCGAGAGCTCTTCGCGCAGCATTTCCTTCGTCTCGGCATCTTCCTCGATGGCGAGCATCTCCTTTGCATCGGCCACATTCTGCAGGCAACCGATGTATTCTTTGCGTGCCTCGACAATCTTGCCGAGGTCCTTGTATTCCTTGGTGAGCTTGACGTATCGCTTCTGGTCGGCAATGACGGCTGGGTCAGTAATGAGTGTACTGACCTCCTCAAAGCGGCTGACGAGTCCGTCGAGCTTATCTAATAGGCTATTTCTTTCTGCCATGTTTGTTCTTTTTCTTGTGTGTGAGATAGAATTGCCTCCATGCGAAGAACATGACGACGACGAGGGCTATTATAAATATCCATTCCATAGTTTTGTCTTTTAATATTCGAATTCTCCGTACTCGCTCTTGATGGTGAGGCTCTTCTTGCCTTCTTCGATGCGGCCGACGACCTGTGCGTCGATGTTGAAGCTCTTCGAAATGCTGATGACCTTCTCGGCATCTTCGGGAGCGACATAGACTTCGAGGCGATGGCCCATGTTGAAGACCTTGTACATCTCTGCCCAATCTGTGCCGCTGCAGTCTTGGATGGCCTTGAAGAGAGGCGGAACCGGGAACATATTATCCTTGACAACGCGGCAGTTCTCGCCAACGAAGTGGAGCACTTTCGTCTGCGCTCCACCCGTACAATGCACCATTCCATGAATCTGGGGACGCATCTCGTCGAGCATCTTCCTCACGACTGGAGCATAAGTTCGCGTGGGAGAAAGGACAAGTTTACCAGCCGAAATCGGACTTCCTTCCACCGAATCCGTCAATCTGAACTTGCCGCTATAAACAAGTTCCTCAGGTACGCTATGGTCGTAGCTCTCAGGATACTTCTCTGCAAGGTACTTGCTGAAGACATCATGACGGGCAGAAGTGAGTCCGTTCGAGCCCATACCGCCGTTGTACTCCTTTTCGTAAGTGGCTTGACCACAGCTTGATAAACCGACTATCACATCTCCAGGACGGATGTTGGCGTTGTTGATGACGTCGCTTCGCTTCATGCGACAGGTGACGGTGCTGTCCACGATGATGGTCCTCACGAGGTCACCCACGTCGGCAGTCTCGCCTCCAGTACCATAGATGCCGATTCCCATCTCACGCATTTCCTGCATCAGTTCGTCAGTTCCATTGATGATGGCCGAAATGACCTCACCAGGAATGAGCATCTTGTTGCGGCCTATCGTGGAGGAAACCAGGATGTTATCGACGGCTCCCACGCAGAGCAGGTCGTCGGTATTCATGATGAGTGCGTCCTGAGCGATACCCTTCCAAACGCTCAAATCACCCGTCTCTTTCCAATACATATAGGCGAGGCTCGACTTCGTGCCAGCCCCGTCAGCATGCATGATGTTGCAGTACTCCGGATCACCCCCGAGAATGTCGGGGATTATCTTGCAGAAAGCTTGCGGGAAGATACCCTTGTCGATGTTCTTGATGGCGTTGTGAACGTCCTCTTTTGCAGCACTCACGCCGCGCATCATATAGCGTTGATTGTCCATAAATATGCTGTGTCTGTTTGTTTCCGACTGCAAAGGTACGAAATAAACGAGAGAAATGCAAAAGAAAAGTATTTTTCTTTTCATTTTCATTTACGAGTGCAGAAGGAGCTCGACCGCAGGTCAAGGTAAGAAAAATATTATATTTGCAAATTCTTGACGCTTTACTTGATGCAAATCATGGAAACTGGTGAGGCAAAGTTCCTCGACTCGACAGCTAGAGAGCCACATCGAACCGCAATCTCAAGAAGCCTTGATTTTGTCAAGATTTTTCCATCTCGACTCGATTTAAGGCCTTATTTTTGCCTCGGACTACCCCAAGTACCCCCAAAACGCATTTTGAGCGTTTTCTTGCATCAGTCTATGTGTCAAGAGGTTACAAATCGACCTTTTTCATTGAACAAGTAAAAATGGTCAATAAAGATGCGTTTCGGGACTAAAAACGGCCTGTTTTTTCGGTAAACTTAACACGCCTCATCGACAAACTTAACGTGGGGAAATTGCAAATTTAACAGGCTTCATTGACCAACGACCCTGAACACGTCTTCCCAATCGACGTGCCACGTCACCTCAGAGCCCCAGAATAATGTAAAGATTTTTACTTCGACTTTTATGTCAAAAAAGGCCCAAGGAAATCCTTGAGCCTTAATACCATTACTTAGCTAATTTAGAAAACGAAACCGATGTTTACGCGAGCACCGCTCGTATTAACTTTATAGCTTACTCTCTTAGATTCCTTTATATCCATGAAAGGTATGAAATCCTTATTCCAGCCGACGCCAATATAGAAGTGACTGTATTCGAAGTTCGCACCCAACTGCATGCCAAATTGGAAACGTTTTGTACCGAACCCATCTCCGTCGAAATAATTAAAACTCTCACTTCCGTAGTAATAATCTTCATATGTACCGCGTGCAAGAACATTCACTTTGAAATGGAAACCAAAATAAGGAGACAAGCGAATCTTCGTGTTAGGAATATTATAACGGTAAGTTACATTTATAGGAACTTCAAGATTCAGTAATTTATCAGAGGTGCTGTAGGTGGGATCAATCTCGCCAAAACCTGTATTCAAAGCTATACCTGTTTCCAAGTATAAAGGCAACTTCTTTGCAGGAGTCACATTAAATCCGCCTAACCATCCAGCACTAAAGCCATGCAATGATTTACTAATAAAATCTGTAGAGAATTTTGTTTGAGCATAGCCAAAGAAGATACGATTGTAGTTAGAGTTATCTACTGGAGTAACAATACTAGTACCAGAGGCATTACTCTGAACAGATTTCCCGTTGAATTTTTGTGTCTCTCCATTCGCGTATTTTACAGATATCAAACTTGAACGTGTTTCGCTGAAAGTTGGTCCATCTGGGTTACTTGCCTTTTTGTACTTCACCTCTGTAGGAGTGACTTCCAATACTTTTACGTTCTCTACATCACCATTTTTGCGAACCAATACATCTTGAGCATTCGCAGCAAGAGAACTTACAATCAAAGCCACTACGAAAAGAATCTTTCTCATATTATCTTATCTCTTTATGTATTCAGGGACTGCCCTAAAGGACAATCCCTGAACTTTATATATTATTAATGAACTGCTCGACTTAGAAAGTGAAGCCGAATGTTA
This sequence comes from uncultured Bacteroidales bacterium, assembly GCA_902770725.1. Taxonomy (GTDB): domain Bacteria; phylum Bacteroidota; class Bacteroidia; order Bacteroidales; family Bacteroidaceae; genus Physcousia. The sequence goes on from CACXUA010000043.1 coordinate 24,215, forward strand.
CGAAGTGCTTCTTACACTCGCTATAAGTGTCATAGTGCAGAGAGTAACCAAGAGAGAACTTCTTATTGAGTTGCAGACCAAAACCCCAAGTCAGACCGAATGCACTGTGAGCTTTCATGCTTGTAGCACCGTCCACTGCATCTTCAAATTCATCTTTAGCTTCTTCATACGCATACTCACGATAAAAAAGATACTCCTCATATGAATACCATTCAGAAGGATCATAAGGATAAATATCATCCCAGTCAGGCGCACTCCCTACTTTGCTAAGTACCATAGTGTAACCCAAACCGAAATTCATGTAAGCACGCAGATGGTCGTTAGCAAACGAAGGGCTGAAAGCGCGAATGCCTGACCTTAAGTTCAGCCAGTCAAAATCTCCAGGAGAATCAAAGGGAGCATTCCATTCGAACTGAGCAACATCCCAAGCCAAAGAGATGTACTTAGAGTCGAGAACGCCTGTCTGGAAACCAGCACCAAGACCAAAGCCACCCTCGCTATAACCGAAAGGACCAGTAATAGCTCCCAGGTTAGCGTTAAGAGTGAAGTGATTGTCTTTGAATAATTGTGCATTAGCGCTCATTGCAAATGCCATTGTCATTGCAGCAGCAAGAAATAAAACCTTTTTCATAATAATTGAATTAAGTTAATAAAAAGTGGTTTAAATCGTTTGCAAATTTATACATTATTTTCTAACTCTCTGCAAAAACAAATGTACTTTTATTTTATTTTTGCTATTGAACAGACAAAGAGTCGATGTTTTTGTGATATTTTTTAGAGCTTTTACAACTTTTGTGCTTTTGTTTTTATTGCTGTCCAGTAAAAAATATTATAAAGAATTAGAGATTTAGAGAATTCTTTGCTGGCGCATTATGGTTGAATTTATAGAGAATTTGAGACTTGCTTTAGCTTGATGAGCCATAGCGAATAAAGGGCGCTTCACTCCTGCCAATCACGCCATTCCAAAGCTACGGAAGCAGCAATAATTGACTTTCCCTTCGGCCGTCGAGCTAAACCTTCTCTTTTTCTCATTAATTCAGAATTACTTCCCGTTGG
>CACXUA010000044.1 GCA_902770725.1 uncultured Bacteroidales bacterium
GCCCTTACGGCAGTGATGGTGAATGGCGCCACGAACTTTTCCACGTTGATGAAGGCGAAGCGCACGCCTTCGTAGAGTTCACTATTCAGTTCCAGCCGGTAGGTGTTTGTTCCAACTTTTGTGGGAGTTTTCGTCTTGTGCCCGCTGTAGCTTTCCACCTCGTTGTACTCGCTCACGCCCAGCGTGACGGTGCCAGAGAGGTCTGGGCTGTCAATCTCCAGCCATGCCGGCAGTTCTGCACCGAAGTCGAGCACGATGGTGCCTGGTCCGTTCACCTTGATGCTGGAGCCTTGCCCCACGGTTTCCAAGTTCTCGAAGTTCCCTTCCCCCGTTCTGGCGTAGGCTAGCACGGGCGTCATGATATAGGCCTGCAGCGGGTCGTTGGCAGTGGGGTTGTCCCAGACGTAGCCTATCATCGGGTCTGGCGAGACAGTGATGTCCGTGCCAAGTACTCTTCCACCAGCAACATATTCGTAGGGTTCCCAGGCCGGCGACCGGCGGTTGAGGATGGTTTCCAACTGCCCGGCAGATACTTCGTCTATCACATCGTCTGTCGATGTCTCAGTAAAGGTGATGGAGTCCACGGCTCCGATCTTGAACTGGTGCTGGGAACTTCCCTCCCAAACAATCATGTTCTGAGCAGCCATCGGCTTCAGCGCTAGCGAAAGCAGAGCTATCAGGGCGAGTACCCTCCATTTTCTTGTGTGGTCTTGTACCATAATGCTAGGTTTTTACATTATACATCGCAAAGATACTCTTTTTCTCTTTATCATGAGCAAGAAATGTGAAGATTTTGCAGTTGTGGAGCAAATTGTAATATCTTTTTGTCATGTGGCGTCATTTTTTTGATACCTCTAAACGATTTTACGTATTGTCACGGGATTGGCATAATTGCTATCAATCTGTTACTTTTCAATGCACCAAGAAACGCCACAAAACACGCCATAATCGCCAACGAAGCACGCTGCGTTTTCAAACATGGCACGTTAAGTTGACCAACTTAGCACGTTAAGTTTGAAATTTAACCGTGTTAAGTTTACCGAAACTCTACGCTAAAAAACGAAGAAAAACGTGATATTTTAGCTCGTTTTGCAAAGCAGAGATGGCAATTCGGGCATCGAAGGTTGAAAATTGAGCATCGGTGCCCATTTGTAACGACCTGATACATAGGCTGTTTCAAAACTCTTTCGTTCTAAGCGCATCAAATCGTCTCAGGGTACAAAAGTGCCACCGAGAGAATTTTAAGCGATTCTCGTGAGTCGCCCCAAAACGCAAGTGTAAGCAAAACCGCCTAAAAGACGAGCAAAGTGTCAAATGTGGCGTTATATATAAAATGCTCAAACTCTGGCGTCTTCACATCAATAATCACGCCGCTCTTCAGCATAACTACATTCTCTTATATAGACTGAATGGTAAGAATTTATTGATAACTGCGAGAACATGCCAGCGTTTGGTGACATAGAGTTTTGACTTCTTACGGCGGATGGCGGTGCTGATTTGGTGAGCGACCTTATCGACTGGCATTACCCAAAAGAGATTGTCACCTTTAGCCATTGCAGTATCAACAAGGCCAGGGCGGATATCAGTAACGACAATTTTATTCCCAACCTTAAATGCTTTCTTGCGCAGGGCCTCCATGTAGTTGATTTGGTAGGCTTTCGTCGCACTATAGGCAGGTGCCGTTGGTTCTCCACGCAAACCTCCAGCCGAAGTAATGGCCACTAGGTGACCGTGGTTTTGCTGTTCAAAAAGATTGTAGAGTGTGTCAATGACGAAAGTCCAGCCCATTACATTGGTTTCAATTGTCAAGCGTTCAATAGTATAGTCGAGGGAAGGGTTGAGGTCTCCCGTGCCAGAGCATATGATGGCAAGGTCGATGTTTCCAAGTTCTCTGTAAAGTAAATGGATTGCTTGCTCTATTTCGTCTTGTTTGGTGATGTCAGCTGTAGCAGCAAAAGTGTTTGAGGGATATTGCCGGCACAATTCGTCAAGCAGATGGGTCCTTCGGCCAACGATGCCGATGCGGTTCCCATCCTTTGCGTAATGCTCGAAAAGAGCTTTCCCAATGCCAGATGTGGCTCCGATTATGAGAATGTTCATGGTTATTATAAGGTGTATGACTATTGCTTGCGGTAGTTGCTGGGCGATGTCTTCTCTTGCGACTTGAAGAACTTGCAGAAGAGAACTTGCGAGGAGAAGCCGAGTCGGTCGGCTATCTCTTGAATGGTGAGGCGGGTGGTGTCGAGGAAAGTCTTGGCTTCGCTCATGATGTAGTCCGCGATGATTTGCTTGGGCGACTTGCCGACGACTTTGTCCGTAATCTGGGAGAGATAGCGGGTCGTGATGCAGAGTCGGTCGGCATAGAAGGCGACGTCGTGGGCTGTCCGATAATGCTCGGCAACAAGTGAGATGAAGCGGTTGTAAATGTCGATGGAGCGACCGCCCATCTCGTCGGGTTTCGCATAAACGACCTGCGAGTGGATGAAGTCGTGTGCGTTGCGAACGGCAGTCGGAACGTCGTCGCCCATGCCGAGCCGCGTGGCGATTGCGGCGGAGAGAGCTCCTGCAACACCATGTTTTTGCCAGCCCTCCGTATTATAAGAGGAGAAGAACCGCGTTTTGTTTTGACCGTAGAGTAGGGCTATGAGGCGACCTTTGATGTGACGGGCTCCGCGAAGGAGCACCCATTCGGCTCCCATTTCGTGAAGAAGACGGGCAGCTTCCAGCATGTCATCGTCTGTTCGGATGGAGATGCCGAGCATCTTCTCGGCATCTCTGCATCGAAGCATCAGGAGCAAAGCTTCGGGAACGAGGTGGCGCTTGGTGGCCTCGACGACATCATCGCTGACCATCGGCTTGCAGTCTGCATCAAAGATGCCAGGCGCAACGACAAGCCGTCGGCAAGCAATCACCTCATCGCGCAGCCGTCGGACCGTCTCGCTGTCCGTCACCAGTCCGACTTTAATGGCTTTAGGGTGAAGAGTGGATATGATGTCCCCCACCTGCTTCAATACAGTGTCAGGAGGTAAGGAGTAATCCCCAACACAAGATACCGCAGAAACGGCATAGCCACCTAAGGCGGCTATGGTTTGAATATCGGCTCCGATGCCTGCCTGACCAGTGCTATCGGAGCCGTTGATGCTTAGGATGGGAACTCTCATTTAGCTTTGGGCTTTGGAGCAGTCTTCGCTTTCTTTACCGGTGCTTTTTTCGGAGCAGGCTTTGGCTTTGGCTCGGCCTTCTTTGCCGGAGCAGCGGCTTTCTTAGTAGCGGGCTTTGCCTTTGGTTCAGCCTTCTTCTTTGGTTCAGCCTTCTTGGCAGGAGCTTTCTTTGCGGGTGCCTTTAAGTTCTTCCCTTTAGGGGAGGATTTAGGAGAGTCTGGAGCTTCCTCCTCCTCGGAGCCTAACTTCTTCAATCGAGCACGAAGACGACTAATCTCGTTGTCCTTGACGCTGAGTTCCTCGCCCATGTTGGCAATCTGTGTGTAGAGGCTGTTCAGCTCGTCATTCTCGACGGTATCGGGGTACATGTCCTTGACGCGTTTGAGGAAGTCGCCGAGGATGTTCATGTAGTTCGTGAAGGCGTCGTACTCGCTGTCGTAGATGCCGCGATTGGTGCCCATGCCGTTGTTCTTCGTGGTCATGAAGCGGAAGTTGTCGGTTGCCTGCAAGCGGTCCCAGTCCTGCTGGATGCGGCGGTCGCGAGATGCGAGGATGCGTCCGACGGTGTTCTCGTCGTAGAGTTTGTTGAAGGCTTCGCGCTGCATTCCGTTGCCGAGCATGCTGCTGGTGTCGCGCTCCTCGTCGTTCCAACTGACGGGGTAAATCACCTCGAGCGGGCTGACGGGTTTGTTCTTGGCGAGTACTTCGGAAGGTGTGGCGAACTGAATGCCCATCTGTCCAGCAAGTTTCGGCAATGCTCGGAAGAAGTCGAGGATGTGGCTGCCCAACGGCTGATAGTAGCCAAGCGCAGCAAGCTCCATCATGATGCCGACCACGTTCTCTCCTTCTGGTAAAGCAGCAACCCAGCTGAGCCACTTGTCTGCCATGAGCGGATACTCCGACCAGGAAGCATCGTTGAAGCGAAGGCCGATGTCGTCGGAGAGCTTGTAGTCGCGAAGGATGAGCGAGAGGCGAGCGTCCTGAGCGCAGGAATAGATGTAGTGGGGGCTCTTCCAACCAAGGATGTGCTTTGCACCTTCCACCATTACGCCCTTGAAGCCCATGTCTGCTACCATAGCTCCAATCTCGTCGTCGTAGATGAGCGAACTATTGCGGAAGACCTTGGGGCTTTGTCCGAAGAGTTGTTTGATCTTCTTTGCCTGACGCTTCGTCTCTGCGATGAAGTTATCGACATTGCCAAGAGACGAGAGGCCATGGCTGTAAGGCTCAGCAAGGAACTCCACGCAACCTGTTGCAGCCAATCGGCCCAGGAGGTCGAGCATCTCGGGAGCATACTGCTCAATGAGTTCCAACGAAACACCGCTGATGCTGAAGGCCACCTTGAAAGCCTTCCCGTTCTCTTCAATCATGTCGAGCATTGTCTGCAAAGCAGGCCTGTAACTTTTCTCGAAGAGTTCGTTGATGACGCGTTCGTTCTCGTAGTCGTCGTAGTAATAGTGGTCGGTACCGATGTCGAAGAAACGATAGCGCTTGAGATGTATTGGTTGATGTATCTCGAAGTATAAGCAAATAGTTTTCATCTTTTCTATATTATTTATTATACATTATCTATTATATATTACGCACGGCGTTGAGGTATTCTCCATTGTCGAACCATCCACGACCTGTAAGTTGGTTGTAGCACTCGCGGATGCGAAGGCCGACCTTCTCCCAAGTGATTTGGTCCACTTCCTTCATGCCTTCTTCGGCAAGGTAGTCATGAAGGGCGTCGTTCTGACAGATGCTGTAGATGGCGTCGGCCATAGCATCGATGTCCCAGTAATCGACCTTGATGACGTTGCGGAGTATCTCGCCACAGCCGCTTTGCTTCGATATGATGGAGGGGCATCCACACTGCATGGCTTCGAGGGGAGCAATGCCGAAAGGTTCGCTGACGGAGGGCATCACGAAGACGTCGCTGTTCTTGTAGCATTCATAAACCTGCTTGCCGCGTTGGAAGCCAGGGAAGTGGCAGCGGTCGGCGATGCCGTAGCTGGCTGCCAATTCAATCATGGCACTCATCATGTCGCCGCTTCCTGCAAAGCAGAAGCGGATGTTGCGACTGCGCTCGAGCACCCTTTTAGCTGCTTCGAGGAAGTATTCCGGCCCTTTCTGCATCGTGATGCGGCCGAGGTACGTTACCACCTTCTCGCCTTTCTTCTTCTGAGGAACGATGGCTTGAATCTCCTCGCTAAGCGGATAGACGGCGTTGTGCATTGCCACGCACTTGCGAGGATCTTGATGGTACTGGTTGATGACGGTCTGGCGCGTCAGTTCACTCACGCACATGATGCAGTCTGCGTGGTCCATGCCGTTCTTCTCGATGCTATAGACGGTGGGGTTCACCTTGCCGCGAGAACGGTCGAAGTCTGTTGCGTGAACATGAATGCAGAGAGGTTTGCCGCTCACCATCTTGGCATGAACACCGGCGGGATAAGTCAGCCAGTCATGCGCATGAATGAGGTCGAACTGCTCGCTCCTTGCCAGCACGCCGGCGATGATGGAGAAGTTGTTGATCTCTTCGTGTAGGTTGCCTGGATAGCCTCCAGCGAAGCCGATGCAACCCATGTCGTCGAGCCCTTGCAGGTAGTTGAAGTCGGCATAGAGGTGGTCGCGGAAGCGATAGTAGTCCTCTGCTGTATGACCCACGAAGCGGTCCTTGATGTTGTCGTACCATACGTCGCGCCAAACGACGGGCACTTGGCTCATGTTAATTATCTTGAGGAACTTCTCCTCTTGTCCTGTCGGCTTTGGCATACAGAAGGTCGTCTCGACATCTCCCTGCAGGCTCAATCCCTTGGTGATGCCGTAACTTGCAACTGCAAGACCGCCGTATATCTTGGGAGGGAACTCCCATCCGAACATTAGAACTTTCATTACTGATTCTTATTAAAGCGTGTTGATTCTCATGGGACTTGCTGCATCGTAAAACGTCACGTGGATAGTTGGCAAATTAAACGTGTTATGATTGCAAATTAAACGTGTTAAGATTGCAGATTTAACGTGCCTCGTTTTCGAGATGTCTGCGGATAGTCATGTGAATTAACTCGTCTTAGTTCTTTTTATGGTTCTTAAGGTCATTCTTCGTTATACTTATCGAGCAACTTCACGATGCGCATGATCTTCCTCGTAGCCCACCAGCAAGCGGTCCACATAGCTCAGTTTGCTATACCTGAATATCTTCAGACAAGCCTCCATGTAGAAGGCTGCGAGCCATGGCCAAGCTGTACCCTGATGATAAGCATAGTCGCGCTGTACTTGTGGACCTACATACATCGGGTTGTAGCCGTGACTCTTCGGCGAAAGCGAACGCATGCCCTTCGGCGTGATGAGTTCTTTTGTGCAATAGTCGAGCACGCTCTTCTGCTGTACTCTGTCGAGCGGAGAGTAGTCGAGCGCTACAGCGAAGATCATGTTGGGGCGTACGTCATAGTCGCGATAGCCGTCCACACAGTAGTCGCAGAGGTAGCCGTACTCGTTCATGAACATCGGAGCAAAGTTCTTCTCGCAGAGTTGGGCTGCTGCCTCTAGTTGTTTGATGAACTTCTTGTCCTTCATGATGCGGCACACTTCTGCGCTGAACATCAGGGCGTTGTACCAAAGCGCGTTAATCTCGACGATGAAACCTGTTCTAGGAACGATAGGACGACCGCCCACAGAGCTGTTCATCCAAGTGACTGCTTTGTCTTTGCCTTCGCAACTAACGAGACCGTTCTTCTCGACATGGAAGTTAGGATGTCCTCCTGCACGTAGCCACTCCATGATGTCCCAGAGCAAACGGCCGTACTTCTCGATGCATTTCTCCATGCTGACGAAGTTGGCATATTGTTGGATGCACCAGACAGCCCAGAGCAAGACATCAGGATGCTCAATCTCTGTTACGCTGACGGTCAGTTTCTTGCCTTCGATGAACTCACGGATGGCCTTTTCTGCCGTCTGCATGACAGCCTCGAACTTCTCCACCTCGTTGTTGGTTAAAGTCAAGCCAGGCAGCGACACAAACATGTCGCGAGCCCTACACTTGAACCATGGATAGCCGGCCAGAACATAGTCCTCGTGTTCACGATGGACGATGAATTGATGGGCGCTATTCACAAGGGTATTATAGAAATTGTCTCGAGGTGTGCGTATCTTCACTTCGAAGTCAGCAAGGTCGGCCAGCGTGTTGGTGTCAATCTCTTCAAGTCCTGCTGCAAAGACCACACTCTCGCCCTTCTTGATATTGAACTGGAAGTAGCCGGGCACATAAAGGTCTTCGGTCGATGCATAGCCGCGCTCCTGTTCCTTCGGATACTCTAAGCCTCTGTACCAGTCGGGACGGAATACGAACTCATTCTCTTTGTTAATCTGCATGAAAAGCGTCGGGTAGCCCTTGTACATGCAGGTCGAGATGCCATTCTGTACGATGTCGTAGTGACGATTCACGCCAGCATTCTCGTGTGTGAACTCTCGTACGCTACGGAAAGCCAGGAAGGGTTGCAGACGAAGTGTTGTCTCCGAGTGAGCGTCCACCAGCGTGTAGCGGATGATAATGCGATTCTCAAAGTGCTGGAACATCATCTCGCGCTTCAAGATAACACCGCCCACACGATAAACAGTTGTGGGCACTTGCAAGGAGTCGAACTCGCGGATGTACTTATGTCCACGAGGACTGAAGTTGTCTCCGTTGTACTTATGGAGTCCGAGGTTGAACTCTGCTCCATGCTGAATGACGGTTGCGTCAAGGCTCGACAGCAGAACGTGGTTCTCGTCATCCAGCCCAGGTACAGGCACAACAAGCAGGCCATGATACTTACGCGTATTGCAATCGACCAGTGTCGTACAGCTGTAGGCTCCTGAGCGGTTCGAGCGAAGTACCTCCTTAGGCAGAGACTCGCGCAGGTTCGTCATCAGCGTCTTATCAAAACGTAAATAACTCATGTAATGTTAGAGTTTAGTGTTTAAAGTTTATAGTTTGTCCGTAAAATTACGCAATTTCCTTCAATTGCAGAAACATTTCCTCGCCTTTTTCATCAACGAAATGCAAATAAATCGGCAAAAGATGTTATTTAACACAAAAACACTTGACTTGAAACACTAAAAAATGTATCTTTGTGCAGAAAAACCTATTATAATGATAAAGAAAGAAGAAGTGCTTGAGAAATTGCCTGAAATGGGCAGGGTGCTAACAATAGAAGAGCGTGAGCAGGTGCTCGACGAGATGCAAGTGCGCGCTTACCGTAAGAACGAACCAATATATAGCGAAGGTGATGTGCCTTCACATCTGCTCTGTCTGCTCAGCGGAAAGGTGAAGATATACAAAGATGGCTATCGTGCTGCTTTTGCCGAAGAGAACTATGTGACTGCGGCTGCTGCATTTGAACCTTCCGTTATCGCAAGCATTCCGATAGATCTGGTTCGTCAGCTCATCACGCGTAATCCGCAACTGGCTTGGTTCTTCATGCATCGATTGGCTGTGGCTTTGGGCAGGAGTGATGCCCGAACAGTGAACCTCACACAAAAGCACATTCGAGGTCGCTTGGCAGAGAGTATCCTGTTCCTCAAGGAGAGTTACGGAACAGAAGAGGACGGTCAGACTCTTAGCGTATATCCAAGTCGCGAGGATATGGCAAACCTGAGCAACATGACGACCAGCAATGCCATCCGAACCTTGAGTGCCTTTGTTCAGGAAGGGCTTATTGTTCTTGATGGTCGTAAGATCAAGATTCTCAATGAGGCGGCTCTGCAGAAGACCTCAAGGATAGGTTAACATCAATTATTTGACGATATACCATGAAGCGACAACTATTCTTTTTGCTCCTGACGTCGGTTTGCCTCTGTACATTTGGAGAGCACATTAAAATAATAGGAAAGGTTGGAGATAAGTCTGTGAAAGCTTATCGCAAGAAGATTCCCCAGCAGGCTGAGGGCTACTACCTAAAGGTTACACCCAAGGAGATTGTTGTGGCAGGCAGGGACGAAAGTGGAACTTTCTATGGAGAGCAGGCACTTGAACAAATTATAAATTCAAAATTAGACAATTCAAAATATAAAGAGTTCAGTCTCCTTGATGAGGGCTTCGAGATTCGTGACTGGCCAAGCGTCAGTTGCAGAGGTGTCATCGAGGGCTTCTATGGCAATCCTTGGAGTCATCAGGACCGTCTTCGTCAGTTCGAGTTTTACGGCAAGCACAAACTCAACATCTATGTATATGGTCCGAAGGACGACCCCTATCATCGTACTCATTGGCGCGACCCTTATCCCGAGGATGAGGCTGCGAAGTTGAGAGAACTTGTTGAGGCTGCTCATCGCAACAGGGTGCAGTTCGTCTGGGCCATTCATCCTGGAGGAGACATCAAGTGGAACCTGCAGGACAGTTTGGCCGTCGTGAACAAACTGAACACCATGTACGAGCTTGGCATTCGTACGTTCGCTGTCTTCTTCGACGACATCGGTGGCGAGGGCGCAAGGGCAGAGAAGCAGGCTGGGCTGATGAACTACCTGACCGATGCCTTCGTCCGCAAGCACAAGGATGTGGAACCTCTCATCATCTGTCCTACACAATACAACAAGTCATGGAGTAGGGGAGACTATCTCTCTATTCTAGGCACGAAGATGTATCCGGAAGTGCGCATCATGTGGACAGGCAACTCGGTGGTCGATATGATAGAGCGTGACGATATGGAATGGATTAATGCGCAAATCAAGCGTAAGGCCTTCATCTGGCTCAACTATCCGGTCAACGATTATTGCCAAAGCCGCCTGCTCATGGGCAAGACCTTCGGAAACGGGCTCGACATAGCCGACCTCGTGTCGGGCTTTTGCAGCAATCCCATGGAGTATGCCGAGGCCTCCAAAGTCTCTCTCTACAGCATTGCGGACTATTGCTGGAACATGCCTGCCTATAATCCAGAGAGGTCTTGGCAGGAAGCTCTCGACGAGTTGATGCCTACGAGCAAGGGAGCCTTCCGCTTCTTCTGCGAGAACAATATCGACCTGGGCAAGACGGCACACGGCTTGCGGCGCGAGGGCGAGAGCCCTGAGTTTGGCATGGTTCCCAACGAGACATACTTCTCTCGTCTTGTGACGGAAGCAGATGCCCTGCTTGCCGACAGCATTTCCCAACCGGAAATGCTCAAGGAGATTGGCCCATGGGTGGAAACAATGCGAGTGCTTGGGCAGAGAGGTCTGCAGGTGACTGCAATGCAAAAGGCTTTGCAGACGGCAGACAGCGTGGGCTTTGTGGCTCACTATCGTGCCTTGCAACGCCTCGAAGAAAAGCAGAAGAGCATCATCAGCCGCAACTTTGAAGGTTCCGTCGTGAAAGCAAAGCCCGTAGTGAGTGGCACGATTGTGACGCCTTGGGTGAATGAAGAAGCGATTCGTCTCATCAAGAACTACAAGAAACATTATGCTTACGGCTTGGAGTTCTTCCCTCAGCAAGCCATCGAGGACGGACTATATTATATAATGTATAGCGGCAAGTATCTGACCGACGTGAATGCTTCGCCAGATAGAGACGGCGACTTCCCTGTCTTTGTGGCAGAGGCTGACACTATCAATCCACAACGTCAACTTTGGAATATCGAGCTTGTGCCTGAGACAAACCGCTTCAAGATAACGAATGCACAGGACGGCCGCTACGTCAACGAGATTGGTACATTCTGGTCGAACAAGAACACTAAGCCATACAATGCAGAGTGGAATACCTACATCTTCACCAAGACGCCTGAGGGCTACACCATACAATGTGCAGGCCGCGCTTCAGGCTCATGGTACGTTGAAGACAATCGCATCAAGAATGGCAAGCAATCGAGTGCGTTCCAAATCAAAACTCCATGATAAGATTCCGATTTCTTTTGCTTTTCCTGCTGGCCGTTGTTTCGGCTCACGCGCAGGACTTCGAGAACATTCGCCAGCAATGGCTGGATAGTTTGCGAACTGCGACAGCGAACATACTGCGCGACAGCATCATCCGTCAGGACGGTGACAGCATGAAGCTTTGGTGGACGGCCTATGGAGAGACGCCTGCCGACGGGCGAAGCTTGTGGATTAGTCTGCATGGAGGAGGTGGGACGACGCCTGAGGTCAACGACCAGCAATGGCGAAACCAGATGCGACTGTATCGTCCGAGTGAGGGCGTTTATGTGGCGCCCCGTTCGCCTTTGGAGGCATGGGATATGTGGTGTCAGCAGCCTATCGACAGCATGTATCGTGTCCTCATTCGTACGATGATTGCCCATTACGATGTTAACCCCGACAAGGTTTATATCTTGGGTTATTCGGCTGGCGGCGATGGTGTGTGGCGAATGGCGCCGCGTATGGCTGATCATTGGGCAGCGGCGAGCATGATGGCGGGCCATCCTGGCGACGTCAGGCTGGAGAACCTCTTGAACACGCCTTTCATGATTTGGTGCGGAGCCAACGATGCTGCCTACAATCGCAACCGACTCGACCGTGAGCGAGGCCTGCAGATGGACTCTTTGCAACGCACTTCTCCTGATGGATACATCCACGAGACGCATATTATGGAGGGCAAGGGGCATTGGATGGACCGCGAGGATGCGGCTGCTTTGCCTTGGATGGCGAAGTTCAAGCGACAGGCTTGGCCAAAGCACATCATCTGGCAACAGGAGGCAGTCTTGCGCCCCACCTTCTACTGGCTTGCTGTTCCACGAGAGGAACTCAGCCGCGGCAAACGCGTGGATGTGAAGGTCGAGGACAATACAATAAACATTTCTCGTTTGGATTATTCTGAGTTGACATTGTACTTGAGCGATGAGCTGGTGAACCTCAAGAAGCCTGTTACCGTGAAACTTCGCGGCAAGAAGGTTTTCAAGGGCAAGCTTAAGCCAAGTGTGGACACCTATCGACAGACATTATACGAGCGGCAAGACCCTCGATTTGCTGCGCCTTGCAAGATAACAGTCAAGTAATAAAACAAGCGTTTATACTGTCTGGCTTTGCTTCTCCTCTTCTGACACTTTGCTCGTCTTTTGGGCTATTTTGCTTACACTTGCGTTTTGGGACCGACTCGCGAGAATCGCTTAAAATTCACTCGGTGGTACTTTTGTACCCTGAGACGATTTGATGCGCTTAGAACGAAAGAGTTTTGGAACAGACTGTATTACAGGTAGTTGTAAATGGATATCAGTGCTCAATTTCCAATCCCCAATGCCCGAATTGCTCTCCGCTTTGCAAAATGAGCAAAAAGAACACGTTTTTCCTCTTTTTTTAGCGTGGAGCTTCGGTAAACTTAACGCAGTTAAATTTCAAATTTAACGTGCCAAGTTGGGCAACTTAACGTGCCATGTTTGAAAGGATGGCGTGCTTCGTTGGCAGTTTAGGTGTGTTTTGTGCCCTTTTTCGACACTTTGAAAAGTGACAATAAGTAAGCTAAAGCGAAGATCTTGTGACACATTGTACTTGACCTTTTCCTTTGTTTCGGATTGGTTTGTCTGCCAGAAGTCATTCGGACTATTTCGCGCTCAAAACATAAAAAAGTGGAGAGCAGTATGGCGTAACTGGTAAAAATGTCGTACTTTTGCAACCAGAATAGCAGAAACAATATGACAAAGGAAATTTATCTTGCCGGAGGATGCTTTTGGGGAACAGAGCATTACTTCAAACAGATTCAGGGCGTGACGGAGACGGAAGTCGGCTTTGCAAACGGCCACACGCAGAACCCTACTTATAAAGAAGTATATACGGACACGACTGGCTTTGCCGAGACGGTTCGAGTGAGGTACAATCCTGAGGTTGTGAGCCTGGAGTTTCTGTTGCAGATGTTCTTCAAGGCTATCGACCCAACCAGCCTCAATAAACAAGGTCACGATGAGGGAACACGCTATCGCACAGGTGTTTACTATACTTCTGACGAGGACCTTCCTATTATAGAAAAGGTGTTTTCTGAGGAACAGAAGTGCTACGATGAGCCCCTCGCCGTGGAGAAACTGCCGCTCGAGAACTTCTATACGGCCGAGGAATACCACCAAGACTATCTGGACAAGAACCCGGAAGGGTATTGCCATCTGCCTCAGTCGCTATTTGAGTTTGCCAGAAAGGCTCGAGAAAAGTAGCCGCTATCTGCGACGCTTGCTTGGTGTGAAGAAGGAATAGATGCCTGACGCGACACCTGAGAAAAGGCGGAACCCGCGATAAATGACGAGGCCGTTGATGAGAAGTCGAGCTATTTTCTGCGCCCTGTCAGCAGTCTTCGGCATTTTCCCACCAGTCAGATAACTGACGTTGTCCGTCATCTGTGTGCGGGAGTTCAGCATCTGCCGCTTGATCTTGCGTTTCCTCTGCCTGAGGGCTGCAAGCACATCTGGAGAGTTCACGATGTCAGTCATACTTCGTCCTCCTCTTCTTCGTTCTCACCCACGAACAGCCCAGCCACAAATCGTGCGATGGGCTGCACAATCCAACGCTTGCGGGCTAGGAGCACAATGATGATAAAGAGCACCATCGCTCCGCCCACTATGGTGAAGCTCCAAGCTGCTCCCACCATCTTCGCCAGCCAAAGAGCAAAGGCTATCACAAAGAAGAAAAGGGCTGCCAGAGCGAGTATCAGGCACACTGCTGCAGTGGCTACCGCAGAGAGGAGCACGCTCAACTTCTCTGCAGAGTCCAACTTCAGATACTCTTTCTGCAGCTCCAGATAGTTCTTTGCTTCTGTCCAGAGCGTTTGAATGCTGCTGCTATAGCTCATAGTATATTAGGCACTCACCCAAAGGGAGAGTGGGGAAGTGGCTTTATTCTTCTTCCTTGGCAGCCTGCAACTCTTCAGCAATCTCGTCAACCAGGTCAGACATCTCCTGACGGTTGAGCTTGATGCCACGCTTGCGCAGTGCCTCAGCAATTTTCTCACGAAGGTCGCTTCCCTTCTCAGGAGCGAAAAGCAAACCGCAGGCAGCACCTACGAGTGCTCCGCCAATGAATGTAGCCAGAAAATCAAATGCTCTCATAATCGTTTCCCTTTCTTATTAATTCTGTTGTTTTACATGTTCTTCGCCTACAAATATAGCGCTTTTCGGCATTCAAACAGCAGAAAAATGCAAAAAAATGTTGAAAAGAAGGCTTTTTCTGCTTATTTTATTGTTTTAGTGAACAAAAAGCAGTACCTTTGCAAGGAAAATAAAGCAAATAAGTAACCAAAAACATATTAAAACAACTTATGAAAAAGATTCTTTATGTTTGCGCTGCTGTCTGCGCTGTGTTCATGATGTCCTCTTGCAAGAGCAAGGAGAGTGCTTACAAGAAAGCTTATGAGAAGGCTAAGGCTCAGCAGACTCAGACTGTAGCTCCTGCCACCACCACTCCTGTTCAGCAGGTGACAACCCAGACTGTGACTCCCGTCACAACTACTCCTGTTGCTGACTACAGCAATGTACAGGTTCGCAACGAGAGCGTTACCTTCGTAGAAGGCAGTCCTCTGAAGCAGTACGGTGTGGTTGTAGCATCTGTTACCATCAAGAGCAACGGCGTGGCTCTCATGCAGAAGCTTGCAGGTCAGGGCTATAACAGCTGCGTCGCTCAGGCTCAGGTGAACGGTCAGACCTTCTATCGTGTTGTTGCTTGCAGCTACGACACCAAGCCCGAAGCAGCTCAGAAGCGCGACCAGCTCGAGGGACAGTATCCTGGTGCTTGGCTGCTGTATAAGAAATAAGGAGCTAAGGCTCTGCCCCTAATAATATATAATGTGGGAAGAGTTCTTGCAATAGACTACGGGGTCCGTCGCACAGGTTTGGCTGTGACGGACCCTTTGCAGATTATTCCGGGAGGGCTGACTACTGTCGAGACGCCTAAACTGCTTGCATTCCTGAAGGATTATCTCTCCAAGGAGCAAGTGGAGCGCTTCGTGGTTGGACTTCCTAAACAGACAAACGGCAGGGACAGCGACAACCTGCCACGAGTGCGAGCCTTCGTAGAGCAATTGCAGAAGACGTTCCCTGCTGTGCCAGTCGATATGTGGGACGAACGCTATACCAGCGTCCTTGCCCAACAAACTATTCTGCAAAGTGGCATCGGCAAGATGGCTCGCAGAAACAAAGCACTCGTCGATGAAGTGAGCGCAACAATCATCCTGCAAGGATGGATGGAAAGGAAAATATGATACTACCAATATATACATTCGGTCAGCCTGTGCTCCGTCAAGAGGCTGAGGAAATAGACAAGGACTATCCAGAGCTGGAGCAGCTCATCAAGAATATGTACGAGACCCTCGAACGCAGTGAGGGCATTGGCTTGGCAGCACCTCAAGTGGGATTGCCCATCAGGCTTGTTGTCATCAATCTCGACGTTATCAGCGATGACCTTCCAGAGTACAAAGGCTACATCAAGACCTTCATCAATCCCTATATCGAGGAGTATGATGAGACAGAACAAGACGTAATGGAGGAAGGTTGCCTCAGTCTGCCTGGCATTCATGAGAAAGTTAAACGTCCCACTCGAATTCGTGTCACTTATCAGGACGAGCAGTTCCAGGAGCACGATGAATGGGTGACAGGTTACTTGGCTCGCGTCATGCAACATGAGTTCGACCACCTTGACGGCGTTGTCTTCACAGATCATCTGCAAGGCCTTCGTCGCCAGCTCACCAAGTCTAAGCTACAAGATATCAGGAAGGGTAACTTCTCCTGCAACTATAAGGTTAAGGTGAAAAGGTAGATTATTGAAGAGACTTCTATCCATAGCTCTCTTTGTGTTCAGCCTGAGCCTGACGGCACAGATTAACACAGACCGCGTCCTGTTGATGGGACGCAATGCTTTGTATTATGAGGACTATGTGCTTGCCATCCAGCGCTTCAATATGGTCATCAATGCAAAGCCTTGGCTTGGCGAACCTTACTTCTACAGAGCTTTGGCCAAGTATTACCTCGAGGATTATCAAGGCGCAGAGATTGACTGCAACAATGCTGTCGAACGTAATCCTTATGCCCTCAACCATTATGTTCTGCGAGCACTTTGTCGTATCAACCAGAACCGCTATGCTTTGGCTGAGGAAGACTACCAGAAAGCCATTGCAATAAATCCCTTAGACCATAACTCGTGGCACAACATCGTGCTTTGTCAGATAGAGTTGAAAGAGTACGAGCGGGCTGACTCGTCACTTGATGTGATGCTTCGCCATTGGGGTAAGGAATCGGAGCAATACACGATGAAGGCTCAGGTGTCGTTGCTTCGGACCGATACTGTTCAGGCAGAGAAATGGACTGACAGAGCCATAGAACTAGATGATTACGACGGCAAAGCTTGGGGACTGAAGGCAATGTTTCAGGGGAATCGAAAGGAATATAAAGAAGCAGAGGCTTCACTCGATAAAGCTATCATGCAGTTGCCACGAAATGCCGGACTCTATGTCAATCGTGCTTTGGCTCGCTATAATCAAGACAACTTGCGAGGAGCAATGTCCGACTATGATGCCTGTCTCGACCTTGAGCCTCGCAACTACATTGCCCATTACAACAGAGGTTTGCTTCGTGCACAAGTAGGTGAAGACAACCTGGCCATTGAGGACTTTAACTTCGTCCTTGAGCTTGAGCCGGACAACACCATCGCCCTCTACAATCGTGCCCTTTTGCTTGATAATATTGGCGACTATAGAGGCGCTATTCGCGACATCAGTGCTGTCATAAAGGACTATCCAGAGTTTTGGGATGGCTATCGTCAACGTGCTGCCATAAAGCGAAAGATAGGCGATATAAATGGTGCTGAGAGGGATGAGTTTAAAGTCCTGCAAGCGCGATTGGATGCAGCAGCAGGCAAGAAATATCCTGTTCGAACGCGAAAGAAGAGTGAGCATAACATAGAAGATTATGCAGCCTTGGTCGAAGAGGATGAGCATGAAGAAGAGAACGAGTATGTAAGTGAGTATCGTGGTAAGGTTCAGAACCGTCAGACAGAACTGCAGCCTGAGCCTATCTATACGCTCACTTACTATAAGAAAGACTCAGAGACAAACACTTACGTTGCTTATTGCCAAGAACTTGAGAAGCTCAATGGCCGCAATCTGTTGCCTTTGCAACTCTACCTGACAGACAATGAAGCGCCAATGACAGGGAAGCAGACAGAGGCTCATCAGCTTTCGATTTCTGTCTTTTCGGAAATGCTTGAGAGGAACCCGACAGATAAGGACTTGCTTTTGCATCGTGCCCTCGACTATTATCATGTTCGTGACTTTGAGAATGGTGTTGCTGATATGGATGCACTCATCCTGAAGGATGGACCAGATCCATTGGCACTCATGTTGCGAGCCCAATGTCGTTTTGCTCAGCTCGAAGTGTCGCGAACAACGGCTAATGCTTCTGACCTTCGCCTAGGCTATATCATGGCTTTACAAGACTACAGCAAGGCTTCCGACCTCATGCCAGATGCTCCTTTCCTGCACTACAACATCGGCTGCGTACAGGTTCAACTGGCGGATTATGTTGCTGCTCAGAAGTCCTTCACTCGTGCTATTGAAATCGACTCCCGTTTCCCGAGTGCTTACTACGGAAGAGGCGTGGCTTACATTCTCGGAGGTCAAATAGAACAAGGACTGAGTGACCTCTCTCAGGCAGGTGAACTGGGACTTTATACTGCCTACAACCTCATCAAGAAGTACTCGAAAGAGAAAAAATCGCACGATTAAGCAATTCTTTCTTAAGAAAGCTTTTGTATTTTGATGAAAAGCACTATCTTTGCACCCCGAAATTAGTAAATAAAGTACAAGATGGTAAAAATAACCTTCCCCGATGGCTCTGTTCGTGAGTATGAGAATGGCGTCACTGGTTTTGAGATAGCACAGAGTATTTCACCCCGTTTGGCTCAGGACGTTGTTGCCTGTGGCGTGAACGGTGAGACGACAGAACTGAATCGCCCCATTAATCAGGATGCAAGCATCAAGCTCTATAAGTTCGAGGACGAAGAGGGCAAGCATGCCTTCTGGCACACAAGTGCTCACCTCCTTGCTGAGGCTCTGCAGGAACTCTATCCCGGCATTCAGTTCGGCTTCGGTCCTGCTATCGAGAACGGCTTCTTCTACGATGTGCTGCTTCCTGATGGAAAGCAAATCGGCGAGGGCGACTTCAAGGAGATTGAGGATAAGATGCTCGAGCTTGCCCGCAAGGATGAGCCTGTTGTACGAAAGGAGATTAGCAAGGCCGACAGCCTCGCTTTGTTCGGTGCAGCAGGCCAGACCTACAAGTGCGAGCATATCGACCAAGACCTTGAAGACGGCAGCATCACAACCTACACTCAAGGCAACTTCACCGACCTCTGTAAAGGTCCCCATATCGTCAGCACAGGCATCATCAAGGCCGTCAAGCTGATGAGCATCGCAGGTGCTTTCTGGCGTGGTGACGCTACGAAAGACCAGATGCAGCGCCTCTATGGCATCTCCTATCCCAAGAAGAAGATGCTCGACGAGTACCTCGTTATGCTCGAGGAGGCCAAGAAGCGCGACCACCGCAAGATTGGCAAGGAGATGGAGCTCTTCATGTTCAGCGAGCGCGTGGGCAAAGGTCTCCCCATCTGGCTTCCCAAAGGCACAGACCTTCGTCTCCGCCTGCAGGAGATGCTTCGCAAGATTCAGAAGCAGTACGGCTATCAGGAGGTGATTACGCCCAACATCGGCGGCAAGAACCTCTATCAGACATCAGGTCACTGGGACCACTATGGCAAGGACAGCTTCCAGCCCATTCAGACTCCTGAAGAGGGCGAAGAGTACTTGCTGAAGCCCATGAACTGCCCCCACCACTGCGAGATATTTGCCAACCGTCCACGCTCGTACAAGGAACTGCCTTTCCGTTGCGCAGAGTTCGGTACTGTCTATCGTTATGAGCAGAGTGGCGAGTTGCACGGCTTGACTCGTGTTCGTTGCTTCACACAAGACGACGCCCACATCTTCTGCCGTCCCGACCAGGTGAAGAGAGAGTTCATCAACGTGATGGACATCATTCAGCGCGTCTTCGCAACCTTCAACTTCAGCGAAGAGAACGTTGAGGTTCAGATATCTCTGCGTGACCCTAACGACAAGGAGAAGTACATCGGCTCTGATGAAGACTGGGCAAATGCAGAACAGGCCATAATCGATGCTTGTGCCGAGAAGGGCATGAAGGCTCGTCAGGAGCTTGGCGAGGCAGCCTTCTATGGTCCGAAGCTCGACTTCATGGTGAAGGATGCCATCGGTCGCCGCTGGCAGCTTGGCACCATTCAGGTGGACTATCAGTTGCCTCAACGATTCCAGTTGGAGTATGTCGGCGAAGATGGTCAGAAGCATCGTCCTGTTATGATTCATCGTGCTCCCTTCGGTTCGATGGAACGCTTCGTGGCAGTCCTCATCGAGCATACGGCAGGTCACTTCCCATTGTGGCTCACGCCTGACCAGGTTGCCATCCTTCCCGTCAGCGAGAAGTATCAGGAGTATGCCGAGAAGCTCAAGGCTTACTTCGATACGCAGGACGTGCGTTCCTTCATCGACGACCGCAGCGAGAAGATTGGCCGCAAGATTCGCGACACCGAGCTCAAACACATCCCTTACATGCTCATCGTAGGTGAAAAAGAGCAGGAAGAGGGCACTGTAAGCTTCCGTCAACGTGGTGGAGGAGAGCAGGGAACGATGAAATATGAAGATTTTGCAAAGAAAATCGTCGAAGAAGTTAGGAAAATGACAGAAAAGTGCTAAATTTGCACCCGCTTAAATAAAATTAATGAAGAAACCCAACCTGAAACAACAGTATCGCGTCAACGAGCAGATTCGTGGTGTTCGCGAAGTTCGTATCGTAGGCGACGATATCGCGAGTTCCGTCGTCTCAATTTCCACAGCGCTCCAGATTGCTGAGCAGAAAGGAGTTGACCTCGTAGAGATTTCTCCAAACGCAGAGCCTCCTGTATGCCGACTCATCGACTACAGCAAGTTCATCTATCAGCAGAAGAAGCATCAGAAGGAAATCAAGGCAAAGCAAGTGAAAGTGGATGTCAAGGAGATTCGTTTCGGACCTCAGACCGACGACCACGACTATAACTTCAAGCTCAAGCATGCTCAAGGCTTCCTCAGTGACGGCGACAAGGTGAAGGCCTACGTCTTCTTCAAGGGCCGCAGCATCCTCTTCAAGGAACAGGGCGAAGTGCTCCTGCTTCGTTTCGCTCAAGACCTTGAGGAATACGGAAAGGTTGAGTCTCTGCCTCAGCTCGAGGGTAAGCGGATGATAATGTTCCTCGCTCCCAAGAAGCAGCCGGGCGGAGCCAAGAAGCCTCAGGAAGCGGAAGAAGCCGTAGAGGCTCCTGTTCGCGAGAAGAAAGCTCCTCAGCAGAAAGCTCGCAAGGAATACACAGGGCCCAAGGTTGAAGGAGAGAACTTCGACGACTAAAGAAAGCCAATTAAAGAGAAAGGACAGTGCGTAACGCCCTGGTATATGCGTTGCCACGTCATTATAATTAATAATTAATAATTAACAAATTAAAAAAATGCCAAAAGTAAAGACTAACTCCGGCGCAAAGAAGAGATTCTCATTCACCGGAACCGGCAAGGTAAAGCGTCATCACGCATACCACAGCCACATCCTGACAAAGAAGACAAAGAAGCAAAAGCGTAACCTCGACCACAGCGCTATTGTTGTGACTGAGAACATGAAGCAGGTCCGCGACCTCTTCTGCCTCCGCTAAACCTCTGTTAAACTCAGGAAAACAATTTACTTTAGTTATTAACCGAATGCTTTAGCACCTAAAGACCGCCACGAGCGGCGCTAACATTCAAAACGAAACAAAATTATGCCAAGATCAGTAAATCATGTAGCTTCAAGAGCTAAGAGAAAGAAAATTCTGGGTTTGACCAGAGGTTACTTCGGTGCCCGCAAGAACGTATGGACCGTTGCCAAGAACACTTGGGAGAAGGGTCTTACCTATGCTTACCGCGACCGTCGTACGAAGAAGCGCAACTTCCGCGCTCTTTGGATTCAGCGTATCAATGCCGCTGCCCGCATGGAGGGCCTCAGCTATAGCCAGCTGATGGGTCTGCTGCACAAGGCTGGCATCGAAATCAACCGCAAGGTGCTCGCTGACCTCGCAGTCAACTACCCCGATGCTTTCAAGGCAGTTGTTGCCAAAGTAAAGTAATTCGAGATTTACAATCAAACAAAGGGGAGGAACGACAAAAATGTTGTTTCTCTCCTTTCTTTTTTGTATGTCTCTTTTTGTAAGTACTTGTTATGCAGAGAGTTGATTGCTGTACCGGAAGCCTTCGGATGACAGATGACAGATGACAGTTTTTTTTCAGAGGGGTAGGGTATGCCTGGGGGTGTCATCTGCCATTCGTCTATTAGCTTTAAAAAGCGCAAAAAAGGGAATTATAGGTCTATTTATATAGTAATAATTAATAATATACTTATATATATAGTTATAAATATAATATATAATAAATAATAATTAGTTAATACTTAACTAGTTAGAAAATCAGAGAGACCTTTTTTCTATCTCGGGGAGGGAAGAGGGTACTAAAATAAAACTGTCATCTGTCATCTGTCACGATTCCAGGCATGGCTAATGAACCTTGCCAACATCACACGTGATGATTGCCAACATCACACGTGATGATTGCCAACGTCACACGTGAACTTTGCCAACGTCACACGTGAACTTTGCCAACGAGGCACGTTACGTTTGCAAACATGGCGTGCCAGGTTGTCGGTGTAATTGCTCACCTTGTCCGAAAAGGTCAAAGTTATGGTTGTTAGGAAAACTTTTCGGCTCTTTTCTTTGAAGCTTTCGCAAAAAACCATATCTTTGCAAGGCAATATGTAATGTTATAGAATAATACGAATGAAAAGAATCTATATTCTCCTGATTTCCATGCTTGTCTGGAGCGCAGTTAAGGCTGAGGACAATACCTTCTACTTCACTGATGCTGCCATTATGCCCGGTCAGACGGCAAACATTCAGCTTTGTATGAGGAATGTTGCGACCGATTTGACTTGCCTCGAAGCGGAAATCCAGTTGCCGGAAGGCCTTTCTCTGGTCGTGGACGAAGCCGGCGAGCCTGTTGTAACACAGATTCGCAACCGTACTGCTTCGCATGAGATTCTTGCCAATGCTCTCGATAACGGTAACCTCAAAGTGCTAATCAGTTCCATCAATGCGGACTTGTTTGGCGAGGGAGATGGTCCGCTTCTGAACTTCTGCGTGCAGGCTGAGGAGGATGTCCTTCCGGGTGAATATACGGTCGAGACTGTTGGTGAGTCGCTCCTCGTGAACAATGCAGCTGAGGCATTTTATAGTGTCGGCGTGACGGGCAATGTGCTGGTTACAGACGACCCGACTCCAATAAAGACAATAGGCAACGGACAACAGACGACGGACGATAAGATTTACAACCTTGCTGGCCAACGTGTAGGTAAAGCAAAGAACGGCATCTTCATCAAGGGCGGCAAAAAAGAGCTGCACAGATAACAGTTATCTGGCAGCATAGTCAATATCGGCGAGGACTTTCTGTAGTGAGAGCCCTCGTCTTTTGTTAGAATCCTCCTAAAGCTGTGTAGAGATTGATGAGAGCCTGAACGCCTTCGAAATGGTTCTCTACCTCCCTAATCTGGGCCGTGAGCAGGTCTTCTTGCGCTCTTAGTACCTCGACGTAGGTGTTTGTGCCGTTGTTCATCAGCTCTCGCGTACCATTGTAGGCTTCGTGCAGGGAGTTGACGGTGGAAGTCAAGTAAGCCGCCTTCTGCTCTGTCTTCTTGCAGATGTGCATTTGGCGGTAAACCTCGTTTCCGGCCTTAAGCAAGGTCTGGACGAACTGCAGGCGGGCCTTCTCCTGGTCCAGTTGGGCGTTCTTGTGACGCGCTTTCAGACGGCCTTGCATGAAGAGTGGCTGTACGAGCGAGGCGACGGCTTGAGCCAGGAACTGCGAGGGATTGACTGCCCCTTCGCCATTGCTCCACCCAAGCGTGGCACTTATCGTGAGGTCCGGATAGAAAGCCTGACGTGCTTGTTGAACGTTGTAGTATGCGACCTCAATGTTGCGAGCGGCTTGACGAACATCGGGCCTTGCTTCGAGCAGACGCAGCGGCAAACCAACGTGGAGCTCAGAAGGCATCACAAACTTCTCGTATTGCGAACGGTCAATATGGTGCGGCTGTTCCGAGAGCATCAAGCACAATGCGGCTTCTGTGGTGAGTATGGTTTCCTGTACGTCCACAATGCCTGACTGCACGCCAGCCAGATAAGCCTCCATCTGATAGACGGCAGGACTCATGTACAGACCTGCTTCGAAGAGCACGCGCATCGCCTCGAGCGATTCCTCCCAAACGACCTGCGTCTCCTTGAGAATCTGCAACTCGCGGTCGAGCATGACTAAATTATAATATGTGGCTGCAACGTTGGCTGCCAGATTTGTTTGTACCGCTTGCTTGTAGTCTTTCTGCATCTGCAGGCGGGCTTTTGCCTGACGTTTCCGGCTTGTTACCTGTCCGAAGATGTTGAGCTGCCACGAGGCTTTGAGCGGAACGATGTAGGAGCGAGTCGCCATCCCGTTGAAGTGGGTGAGGGTTCCCGAAGGCTCGAAGGTGAAGCTTGGCAAAGCGCCTAGTCTGGCAGAAGCAAGGTCGTTTTGCGCTTGCTCAATGGTCAGCTGCGCCAACTTCATGTCGGTATTGTTCTGCAGAGCTCTTTCTATGAGTTGTTGCAGGAGAGGGTCTGTAAAGAGCTGACGCCAGCCTAAGGCCCCAAGACTGATGGTGTCGTCAGGCTGTACGACATCGCCCATGATGTCTGCCGGCACCGTGTTGTTTGCTTCGTATTTCTGGTAGAGTGAACAGCTGGAAAGAAGCATCAGGCCAGCCGTCATCCATATCTTTGCTTTATTCGTCATCTTTCTCGGGAGTTAGTTTCTCGTGCAGTTTCTGGAACACCATATAGAATGCAGGCGTGACAAACAGGAGGGCAATGGTGCCGATTGTCATACCGCCTATAACGGCAAGCGCCAAAGAGCGATTACCTACGGCTCCTGCTCCGCTTCCGACTGCCAAAGGCAACATGCTAAGTATCATGGTGAGCACCGTCATAAGAATAGGACGCAAGCGGTCCTGACAGGCTCCGATGGCGGCATCAAGGATGCTCATGCCTTCCTTTCGCTTCTGTACGGCAAACTCGGTTATCAGGATGGCAGTCTTTGCCACCAAGCCAATCATCATGATGATACCCGTCTGCACATAAACGTTGGCTCCCACACCCATCGACTCCATCGGAATGATGAAGAGGTAAGCGCCGAACAGGGCAAAGGGAATAGAAAGCATAACAGCCCACGGAATGAACAGGGAGTCGTAGAGGCAGGCCATGATGAGGTAGATGAGCAACATGCAGATGCCATAGATGAGCAAGGTCTCGTTAGAGCCGGCATTCTCTGCTTCCTCTCGAGCCATACCTGAATACTCGTAGCCAAAGGTCTCGGGGAACACCTCTTTCTTCACCTCATCGACAGCCTTGCGCACATCGTCGCTGGTGTAGCCAGGAGCGGGAAGCGTGCTGACGGGGTAGGAGGGGAAGAGGTTGAAGTGGAGGTCCATGGCGGAACCGGTGTCAAGACGCATGGAAACAAACTGCGTGACAGGCACCATGTGGTCGCCAACAGGCACGAAGATGTTGTTGAGCATTGCCTCAGACATACGATATTCCTTGCCAGCCTGCACCATTACACGATATACGTTATTATATTGTACGTACGAGCCGATATAGTCTCCTGCCAAGAACGTGCCGATGGTCTGTAGAACTGTCTTTGGAGAGATGCCCATGCGCTTGCAGGCAATCTCGTCAACATCGAGCCTGTACTTGGGAAAGTCGGTAGAGTAGGTCGAGGAGGCAAACTCCGTCTCAGGCCTTTGAGCAAGCTTCTCCACGAACTTCTCGCCCATGGCTACGAACTCATGTTTGTCGAAACTACGCGAGAGGTCTTGCAGGCTGAAGCTGATGTCGGAGCCGTTGCCGTAACCTGGAATCTGAGGCATTTGGAAAGCCGTCACATCGGCTTGCGGCAGGTTGATTGTGGCCCATTCCGTGATTTCCTCCTGAACATTGGCGATACTGAAGAAAGCACGTTCGCTCCAATTCTTGAGGCGTACCATGAGCGTGGCGTAGTTCGTGCTGGTGACGTCCTCCATCATGGAGTAACCCGTCAGCGCTCCCACCGTCTCCACCTCGTCGAGCGACTTGATGTAGTCCTCGAGTTGCAGCACCGTAGCTTCCGTTTCGTTCAGGTAAGTGCCAGGAGCCAGCATGATGTTGACAAGCAAGAAGCCTTGGTCCTCCTGAGGCACCAGCTCGCTCTTAGAACGCATCACCAGCAGGCCTGCCAACAGACAGAACACGCCCAGCAGAATCCAAGCGTAGGAGGCTTTCTTGATGAAGCGCTTAATCGCCTTCATGTATCTGTCCAGCAGAGCATTGTAGGAAGTGGAGTAGGCCACATACATGTAGTGCCCGATGCCTTTCTTGTGCTCCGAGCCGTTGTTGGGCTTCATCAGAAGCACGCAAAGCGGTTTTGATGTTCAAGGATTCCTACTTGCTTAACTTTATCAATGTTGAAGAAATAGGGGAACGCGACAAGCAAGATGTTGACGAGCGGGTGGTGGAACAAAATATTGTACACAACATCAAGAATTTCATAATGACCTTTGGACGGGACTTTTCCTTTATTGGCAATCAGTACCACCTTGAAGTATATGGCGTTGAGTTTTTCCCCGACCTGCTATTCTTTAATCGAGAACTGAACGCATTGGTCGTTATTGAACTAAAAACCGATGAATTCAAACCGTCATATCTCGGTCAATTGACAACCTATTTGCGTATCCTTGACGACCATGTAAAAAAACCTCACGAAAATCCATCCATTGGAATAGTTCTTTGTAAATCGGCAAATAAGGAATTTGTTGAATATGTCATTCAAGATTACCAAAAACCTATGGGCGTTGCAACCTATAAAACCGCTGACGATATGCCCGAAAATCTTCGCAAGGCATTACCTGATATTGATGCATTGAAGAGTATTTTGGCTGGTGAAAAGGATTTTTAATCAATTGAATCAATGAACACTCTCCTCTCACGCATATCGCAAAACTCCAACTTCGACAAGCTGACAAGCCTGCTGGCAAACGGCGGACAGGCAAAGGTACAGCTTAGCGGTCTCGCTGGTTCGGCAAAGTCGTTTGCCGTGGCGGCTGCGTTTGCCGATATGGGCACAACCTTCTGCCTTGTGCTTCCCGACAAGGAAAGCGCTTCGTACTC
>CACXUA010000045.1 GCA_902770725.1 uncultured Bacteroidales bacterium
ATAGGTGCCAAGGTAAACCACAAACTGGTACCACTGAGCCATAAGCTACAGAGCGGCGACCAAGTTGAAATCCTGACCAGTAGCAACCAAACGCCCAAACAAGACTGGCTGAACATCCTAACGACAACTCGAGCCCGGGCTAAGGTCCGCCAAAGCCTCAAGGAAATGGAGAGCCGGCAGGCCATGCTCGCAAAAGAGGAATTGGAGCGCAAAATGAAGAACAAGAAGCTCGATTACGAGGAGCCCGTCCTAATGCATACCATGACGAAACTCGGTTATCGCATCGTAACGGACTTCTATGCTGCTCTGGCTGACGGAAAGCTCGATATGAATGCCGTCCTCGAAGCCTATGCCCAGCAGCAACGTTTCGACCATGGAGAAGCCGAGAAGCAAGCTACCACGCAAAGCGCTGACCAGTTCAAGATACCAGATAAAGCACTACCAATAAAGGGTGATGGGGGATCGGACGTTCTCGTCATCGACCAAAACCTGAAAGGTCTTGACTTCCAGATGGCAAAATGCTGTCAGCCAGTTTATGGCGATGCCGTCTTTGGCTTCGTGACAAGTGGCGGTGGCATCAAGATTCATCGCGAGGATTGCCCCAACGCGCCTCAGCTTCGCCAACGTTTCGGCTATAGAATAGTTCGGGCAAAATGGGCTGGAAAGCGTGGTAGTCAATATCCCATCACCCTTCGCGTCATCGGAAACGACGACATTGGCATCATCAACAACATCACTAATATAATAAGTAAGGAAGAGAAAATCCTGTTGCGAAGCATCAGCATCGATAGCAACGACGGCCTCTTCAACGGCTCGCTTACCGTCATGCTCGACGATACCAGCCGCCTGCAACAACTCATCAAGAAACTCAAAACAGTAAAAGGCGTAAAGAATGTATCAAGAAGCTAAAACCTTTTGGGCTGCACTTGCCCTCTTTTCATTACCGTTAATGGCTTCGGCCGAAACCAAAGATGTCACAAACATACGTCTGATAGGTCCCTACTCTATCACCAAACCACTCATGACCGACAGCCTCGATTCGGAAGGCAAACAGATTGACCTCGACGAGGTGTTTATGGACAGCCCAGTCCCAACCTCTATTAAGGGAGAAAATACTACCCTACCCTTCTCCATTAATAATGAGGGGTTCTATTTCGCTGGTTTTTCCATTCAGAACACAGGCTTTGCCAAGGGCAAGGTCAATGTAAAATGCGAAAGCAAGCACAAGCTCTATATCGATGGCAACGAACTGGGCGGCGACTTCGAACTGGTTCCTGGTCGGCACGAGGTAAGTGTCAAGATTCTCCGTAAAGGCGACAAGCCAGATACGCTTCGTGTTTCCGTTGAGAGCGAGCAGGCTCTCGAAATCAATCCTGAAGGCAAGCGCTACTGGACGAATTTTGACATGATGCATGGCGAGCGCATCAATGGCGTGGAGCTTTCCAGCTCAGGCAAGTACGTCCGCATTCACAAAAACATTACTTACAAAGGCGGCGAAACGGAAGGCAAGGACATCTTCATCGACCTCGCAACAGGCAAGGAGTTCAGTCTCAATGGCTTCCAAAGGTGGCTTCCCAAAGGCGACCGTTACCTCCGCAGCTATCGCGAAACAGAGGGTACAAAATGCTACGAAACGGTTGACCCCAAGACAGGCGAGAAGACATTCATCGGTAAATATACTGGCAAGGGATACGCTTGGCTGACCGACGACTTGAAGCATTTCCTAGTGACCATCGACGAGAAGGTGCCAGAGGAAAAGAACAAGGACGTACACCAAATCCTTGAGCCCGACGACCGTCAGCCTGGCTATCGCAATCGCCGCAACTACTCGCTCTACGACATCGAGACAGGCATCAACACACCCATCACCAAAGGCGCTCGCAATGTTTATGTCGTTCCGAACAAGGACGCAAGTCGATTCCTCGTCTCTATCCGTTCGGAAGAACTGACAGAACGCCCCTTTGAATTTACTGACCTGCTTTTGCTCGACATGAAGACTGGAACAGCCGACACGCTGGTTCGTCACGATGGCTTCATCGGTTCGTTCCAGTTCTCGCCCGACGAGAAATACATCTCTTTGACAGGCAGTCCCGAAGCTCTTGGCGGCATAGGAAACACACTTTCTGGAGACAAGATTCCAAGCAGCTATGAGTATGAATTGTTCCTCATTAACCTTGAAACGAAGGAGGTGAGTTGCTTGACTCGCGACTTCGACCCGTCCGTCTCTTCGTATCAATGGTCGGAACAAGACGGCATGATTTATGCCCTTTGCGAAAACCGCGACCTGAAAAGCCTCTATCGCATCAACCCAAAGAACGGAAAGGACGAAATGCTTCAACTCTCCGAACCTTATATATATAGTAGCTTCAGCCTTTCAGAAGAGAAACCCCTCCTCGCATATATTGGCGAAAGCAGTATGAGTACAGACCGCTGCTGGCTACGCGACCTCAAGACAGGCAAGGAGCGCGTGCTTTGCGACATCAACCCGACGCGGCTCAAGGACATCCAGCTTGGCGAATGTCGCGACTGGAACTTCAAGGCAGAGCGAGGCGACACCATTTATGGCTGCTACTTCCTGCCACCATTCTTCGACGAGACAAAGCAATACCCGATGCTCGTCTATTACTATGGCGGTTGCTCGCCTGTAGGACGACTGCTCGACAGCTATTACAACTTCCAGGAATGGGCAGCTATGGGCTATGTGGTTTACCTCATTCAGCCATCGGGTTGCAGCGGTTTCGGCCAGGAGTTTGCTTCGCGCCACGTTAATGCTTATGGCGACTACACGGCCGACGACATCATTCAGGGCACCAAGCAATTCTGCAAGGAACATCCTTTCGTGAAAGCCGACAAGATTGGATGCATGGGAGCAAGCTACGGCGGCTTCATGACGATGTACCTGCAAACCGTTACCGACATCTTTGCTGCTGCAATGAGTCATGCAGGCATCAGTAATCCAGCAAGCTATTGGGGCTATGGCTATTGGGGCTATTCCTACAACACCACAGCCGCAGCTCACTCCTACCCTTGGAACAACATGGAGCTCTATAGTGGTCACGCTCCACTCTTCAATGCCGATAAAGTCCACACACCCATTCTCTTCATGCATGGCGGGGCTGACACTAATGTACCCATCAACGAGAGCATCCAAATGTTTACTGCCCTCAAGTTGCTTGGCAGGGAATGTGCTTTCATTACTGTTGAAGGCGAGAACCACCACATCCTTAACTACAACAAACGCATCCGTTGGCACGACAGCATCATGGCTTGGTTTGCAAAGTGGCTGCAGGATGACCCGACTTGGTGGAATACGATGTATCCAGAGAAGAATCTTAAATAAGGATTAAAGATTCACGTATGTCTTTAGAAGAGAAGATAGGTTTCAACGAGATTCGTGCCATGCTGCACGGCTATTGCCTCAGTTCCTTGGGACATGAGAAGGTGGATGCTATGCAGTTCTCTTCCGACCACGAAGTCGTCACCTCCCTTCATCTGCAGCTTGCCGAACTTGAATCAATCCTTCAGACAACTACCGAGTTGCCAGAGCAAGACTTTTTCGATTTGAGAGAAGACATCCATCGTATTCGTATCGAAGGAACTTACCTCGAAGAACAGACAGTTTGGGAACTGCTTAGGGTTCTGCGTACCCTTCATTCTTGGGTCGAAATCGTAAGACAAAGTGCTTCTGAGGAAAGAACCTCTTTCCCTGCTCTCGAGAAGCTTGCCGAAGGTGTTTTTACCTTTAAGAGCATTACCCGTCGCCTCGAACAGATGCTCGACAAGTATGGTCACATCAAAGATAATGCAAGCAGCGAACTTGCTTCTATTCGCCGAGAGTTGAAGCTTGCCGAGGGAAGTGTTAGCAGAACCTTAACGAGCATTCTGAAATCAGCTCAAGCAGAAGGTTTGGTCGAAAAAGATGTTGCCCCTGCAATGCGAGACGGCCGTTTGGTCATTCCTGTGGCTCCCGCTTTGAAGCGACGCATTAAAGGCATCATTCACGACGAAAGCGCTACAGGCAAAACAGTCTTCATCGAGCCTGCAGAAGTAGTTGAAGCCAACAACCGCATCCGTGAATTAGAGGCAGAAGAGAAGCGAGAGGTTATTCGCATCCTTCGTGAGTTTACAGAACAACTGCGCCCCAACCTAAAGGAGTTGTTACGAGGCTTCGAGTTCCTTGCTGACATTGAGTTTCTCCTTGCCAAACATCAGCTAACGAAAGCCATTGTTGGCCTTTCTCCTGAGATATATTCCACGCCACTCATCGATTGGTATGATGCCCGACATCCACTTTTGGAAGCAAAGCTCCGTAAGCAAGGCTCAAAGATTGTGCCGCTCAGTATCATGCTTAACAGAAAGCGACACATCCTCATCATTAGTGGACCAAATGCAGGCGGAAAGAGTGTCTGCCTGAAGACAGTCGGCTTACTGCAATACATGTTGCAGTGCGGCTTGCCTATACCTTTGGCTGATGGTTCAAGGGCAGGCATCTTTGAGCAAATCTTCATCGACATCGGCGACGAGCAAAGCATCGACGACGACCTGAGCACCTACAGCAGCCACTTGCTCAATATGAAGCGAATGATGGCAAGCTGTACACCTAATACGTTATTATTAATAGATGAATTTGGAGGTGGAACGGAACCAACAATTGGTGGCGCTATTGCAGAAGCCGTCTTGAAGCGTTTCGTCAGCAAACAGACCTTTGCCGTCATCACGACACACTACCAGAACCTCAAGCACTTTGCTGAAGACACACCAGGAGTCGTGAATGGGGCCATGCTCTATGACAGGCAGAAGATGGCTGCGCTCTTCCAGTTGCAGATAGGCAACCCTGGTAGCAGTTTCGCAGTAGAAATAGCTCGCAAGATTGGCATTCCTGAAGACGTGATTGCAGATGCAACTGAACTTGTAGGTCGTGAGTACGTCAATGCCGATAAGTATCTGCTCGACATCACCCGCGACAAGCGATATTGGGAGGGAAAACGTCAGACGATTCATTCGCAGGAGAAGCAGATGGTGCAGACCATCGAGCACTATGAGAAGGAGATAGAGGAGCTGCGGGGCAAGCGTAAGGAAATCATTCGAGAAGCTAAAGCAGAAGCCGATAAAATCATCGCTGCAGCTAATGCTCAGATTGAGAACACCATTCGCGAGATTAAGGAAGCCCAAGCAGACAAGGAACGGACTCGTTCTGCTCGTCAGCAGCTGCAGACCTTCCGCGAAGAAGTGGGACAGATGAGTCAGGAAGAGCTTGATGCTTATGTTGAGAAGAAACGTAAGCAGATTGAGGAACGCAGGAAGCGTCATCAGGAAAGGCAAGCAGCGAAGAAACAGAAAACCCTCTCTAACTCCCCCGTAGAGGGGGAGAACAAAAGAGTCTCCCCTATGGGAGATTTAGAGGGGTCTGCTCTTACTGTAGGCTCTACTGTTCGCATTAAGGGACAGACATCCATTGGCACCATCACAGCCATCGAGGGCAAGCAAGCATCTGTCACTTTTGGAGTGATGAAAACTCTTGTTGACCTTAAGCGATTGGAACAAGCAAAGGAAGCGCCCAAACAGGAAGCAAGTCAAACCGTAGTAGTAAGTCGTCAGACGCAGGACAGCATTCGGCAGAAGCACCTCGACTTCAAGCAGGAGATTGATGTACGTGGAATGAGAGCTGACGAAGCCTTGCAGGCCGTCACCTATTTCATCGATGATGCCCTTCTGGTCAATGCTTCGCGGGTTCGCATTCTTCATGGCACAGGAACTGGAGCGCTTCGACAAATCATCCGTCAATACCTGAATACCGTCTCTGGCGTTGTTTCTTTCCACGACGAACACGTCCAATTCGGCGGCGCTGGCATAACTGTAGTAGAGTTTAGAGAATGAATAACGACCTTTTCAATCGTACTGAGCTTTTGCTTGGCAGCGAAGCCATGAAGCGTATTCAGAGCAAACGCGTCATCATCTTCGGTCTTGGAGGTGTTGGGAGTTGGTGTGCCGAGTGTCTCGTTCGCGAAGGCATCATGCACATCACACTTGTCGATAGTGATGTGGTGTGCATCACGAATTGCAACCGTCAACTCATGGCAACAACCAAAACAATAGGCGAACCGAAGGTCGAGGCCCTTCGAGAACGATTGCTCGAAATTAATCCAGAAGCCGACATTGTTGCCTTGCAGAAGAACTACAGCAAAGAGACAGCAAACGATTTCAACATAGAAACTTACGACTATATCATCGACGCTATCGATTCGCTAAAAGACAAGATTAGTCTCATCCTTCAAGCAACAAACTGCCAAAAAAAGAGTGAACAGGGAGGTGGCTTTTATTCATCCATGGGTGCCGCTCTTCGTATTGACCCCACAAAAGTACGAGTTTCGGAGTTCTGGAAGATAAAGGGCGACCCATTAGCAGCAGCGATGCGTTCATCTATGCGGAAGCATAAACTTTTCCCTGCCCGCAAATTCCTATGTGTTCATAGCGAAGAACAACCCCTACCCAATCTTGGCATAGCCTTGCAGGACGGCAGCCAGACCTTCAACAAAGTGCAGACGAACGGCTCTCTTGCACACATCACCGCCATCTTCGGAATGACCCTTGCCGGTCTAGTCATTCAGGACATCAATCGGCAAGAAAACGAGAAGAGTGCAAACTAGGCGTGCTTAATTCACAAACATGGCGTGCCATCTTTGCGAACTTGGCGTGTCGAATTAAGCAACTTGGCGTGCCGAATTCGTAAAGTATGCTTTTCCTTCAGGAACATCAGGCTGAAAATGCAGAAAACAAATATAATTCTTCATTCTTGACTCTTAATTCTCCATTTTTTTGTATCTTTGCAGAACAAAAGTCATATTCCATGGATACAAAGGATAACGAAAACAAAGAGAAACAGCAGGAGCAGACCTATCATTGCAACGATTGCGGTAACGTCATCTACAAGCACGAGGTCTTCTGCTCAAAGTGCGGCAAATTGCTCGACAGATACGACTTTGAATAAATGAGCGGCGAACTGCTTTCCCTTCTTGTTGCCGTGATGTGGACCTTCACGGCACTCTTTGCTGAGGTCGCGAGCAAACGCATGGGCACGCTTGTACTCAACGTCTGGCGTATGCTTTTAACGATTCTGTTGCTTGGTATCGTGCTTTGGTGGACATGTGGCAAACCTTGGCCTAGGTATGCAAATGCCGAAGTATGGAAGTGGTTCCTGGCAAGCGGCTTTATGGGTTTCGTCTTTGGTGACTATTGCCTCTTCAATGCATATATCGTGATGGGTAGCCGTTTCGGTCAACTTTTCATGACGCTTGCCAGCCCCTTTGCCGCCATAGCAGCCTGGCTCATGATGGGCGAGACAATGGGAATGCTGGCTTTGTTGGGCATGATTGTAACATTAAGCGGCATCGGCATCTCAATCATGGGTAAAGACGATGATGGAACTCGACACCTGAAACTTCCTCGTAAAGGTATTCTTCTGGGCATAGGTGCAGGTATGGGACAAGGTATTGGCCTCGTTCTGAGCAAGCAAGGACTGATGCATTATGCAGCCAATATCCCTTCGGAAGCAACAGATGTTGCGGCTATGATGCCTTTTGCAGGCACTCAGATGCGAGCCGTAATGGGACTGATTGGTTTCGGGGCTACACTAATCTTCTTGAAGAAATGGCGAAACATGCTTCGTTTCTTTACCGACCTTCGAGGAGCAGCCGCTGCGATGGGAGCCATCTTGCTCGGTCCCTTCTTTGGCGTAAGTCTAAGCCTAATGGCGGTTGGAATGACGAATACAGGCGTTGCTCAAACCCTGATGTCGCTCACACCCATTCTCATTTTGTGGCCCTCCAGGTTGATGTTTGGCACAAAAGTCAGCATGCAGGAAGTGGTCGGAGCAGTCATTGCAGTAGCTGGAGCATCACTTTTCTTCATTTAGATTTGGCTGGTTCGAAATAAAATTGTAATTTTGCAGTCGCAAACAAAAAGGAGAGATGCCAGAGTGGTCGAATGGACCGCACTCGAAATGCGGCGTACTCTTACGGGTACCCTGGGTTCGAATCCCAGTCTCTC
This sequence comes from uncultured Bacteroidales bacterium, assembly GCA_902770725.1. Taxonomy (GTDB): domain Bacteria; phylum Bacteroidota; class Bacteroidia; order Bacteroidales; family Bacteroidaceae; genus Physcousia. The sequence goes on from CACXUA010000045.1 coordinate 8,047, forward strand.
CGCAACAAAGAAGGCAACCGAATGAGGCTGCCTTTTTCTTGTTATATCTTGCTTAGGAACTCTTTTGTGACGGCGAAGCTCTTATCAGCCATCGTGTCCCAGAAGTTCAGATACTGTTTGAAGTGAGCTTTCACACCTGGGGTGTCGCTGATGATGCGGAAGCTAAGAAACGGTATGCTCCAAAGGTGGCAAACTTGTGCAATAGCGCCACTCTCCATATCGACAGCCAGACCTTGCGGATACTTGCCCTTGATGACATCCAACTCATCGCGATTAGTAATGAACTGGTCGCCAGAACATATCAATCCTGAAACGATGTGGACATCCGTCTTGAGGGTCGATGCAAGCTCGACAAGTCGTTCATCGCCCTTAAAGAGCCTTGGCAAGCCTTGGACTTGACCTGGGTCGCAATCGTCGCCACAATAGACGTCGTGATAGCAAACCTCTTTTCCTATAACGACATCCATCACGTCGAGCCTTGTGTCGATGCCACCAGCGACTCCAGTCGAAATGACGCAATCGGGGTGAAACGTTATAATGAGGTTCGTTACGCCTGTAGCCGCATTTGTCTTACCTATGCCGCATTGAAGCAACACGACCTTACTCTCTTCCAAACTGCCGACAAGGAACTCTTGCGGTCCACTCTTTACCGTCTCAGCATCTTGAAGCATTGCAGCCACTTGGCGGTATTCTACGCTCATGGCCGTCAGCACACCTATAGTCTTTTGCATACCTATTATTAATGATTTTGGTGCAAAGATACAAAATAAAGTTTAAAGTTTAAAGTTTAGAGTTTAAAATTTTGTAACTTTGCAGGCATGAAACACGAAACTTCGCCCATCGAGACTCTGCTCGAGTCGCACAATATAAAGCCAACGGCCAATCGCATTTTGGTGTGCAGGGCACTTGCTGAAGCCAAGCAGCCCATGTCGCTCAGCGAGTTGGAATGCGAAATCCTGTCGCTCGACAAATCCAGCGTATTCAGGGTTTTGTCATTGTTTCGCGAGCATCACCTGGTTCATGTTCTTGAGGACGGAAGCGATGGCGTACGCTATGAAATCTGTCATAGCACCGACGGCCATGAACACGACGACGACCAACACGTTCACTTTTTCTGCGAATGCTGCCGGCGCACATTCTGCATTAACGACATTCCGATACCGAACGTCAGCCTGCCACAAGGATACGTCCTTGAAAGCATCAACTACATGGCTAAAGGTCTATGCCCCAAATGCGCCTCTAAAAGGAAATAACTCAATAAACTGCACTTTGCAACCCAGTTGCATGAAATCCTCTGTACCTTTGCAGCGCAAAACAAAAATTATGATATAATATGGTACTTGAATGGATTGAACAATATTGGGATGCTCTGGTGCTAATGACTGCCGAGATGGCTCCCTATTTGCTTTTAGGTTTCTTCATTGCTGGCATACTGCGTGTATTTGTGCCACGAAGTTTATATACAAAACATCTTGCTAAGCCAGGCATGAAGAGCGTGGTGAAGGCTGCAGCACTTGGTGTTCCCCTGCCGCTATGTTCTTGTGGTGTCATTCCTACGACAGTAGGCCTTCGACGCGAAGGTGCCAGCCATGGAGCTTGCACCAGTTTCCTGATTGCCACACCGCAAACGGGCGTTGACAGTATTGCAGCGACCTACTCTCTCATGGGCCTTCCCTTTGCAATCGTTCGCCCCATCGCAGCTCTCTTCACAGCCATATTCGGCGGTTGGCTGGTCAACAAGTATGCCCATGAGGATAAAGAGGCTGTGGCAGACGTTACCTGCAACGACTCATGCTGCCATAGTCCAGGCGAGAACAAGAGCCTCGTCAGCAAACTGAAAGAGGCATTCTCTTATGCTTTTGTCGAGATGATGGAAGACGTGGGCAAATGGCTCGTCATAGGTTTACTTATAGCCGCACTAATCACTGTCGCAGTTCCCAACGAGTGGCTGGCTGCGCTACACGACTATAAGCTGCTGAACATGCTCATCGTGCTTGCAATTGCCATCCCCATGTATGTCTGTGCAACGGGGAGCATTCCTATCGCTGTTTCGCTGATGGCAAAAGGCCTTACGCCAGGAGCAGGACTTGTGTTGCTGATGGCAGGACCGGCCGTCAATTCTGCCTCGATGCTGGTCATCGGTAAAGTTTTTGGCAAGCGTACCCTTTGGCTATATCTTCTCTCCATCATCATCGGAGCCATGCTCTTCGGGCTTGGCATCGACTATCTTCTGCCAGGAGAGTGGTTTGCCGTAAAAAGCGGCATTACGGAAACTGCCTGCCACGATGGCGGCATCGACATCTTCTCGTACATCTGCACTGGTTTGCTGCTTGTGTTCCTGCTGAATGCTCTCTTTGCCAGCCACCATCACCACCATCATCACGACCTTGAGGAGGAGATTGGCGACTACATAATATATAATATAGAAGGCATGAACTGCAATCATTGTGCAGCAAACGTCGAGAAAGCCATTTCGGAAGTTGCTGGTGTAGAACATGTTGAAGTATCCCTTCACGAAAAGACTGCAAGCATTCTGGGCAACCCAAATGAGGCTGACATACTGCAAGCCGTCGAAAGCATTGGGTTCAAGGCCAACAAAGCCTAACCTTGATAGTTTAAATAAAAAGCTGAGCGATTAAGGAACTAGTGCACTTATTCTGACGTTCGTGAAGTTGACATTTCCACCTTGCGCATAGAACCAAAGGTAGCTGCCATTCTGGTCGGGCAAGCGATTAACGATGCAACGTCGCTGGTCAATACAAGCATCTATGATGTCGTCCTTCATGACGATGGTAAGCGTTTGCTTTCTATTGACATTCGTCGAACTTTGCATCAGCCCATCTACATTTTCGAGCGAAGCATCGTGAGTAAGTTTTACTTGCTTGGTTTTAGGCAAGAATGACAGCGCATAACCGTTGTCGCCAGTATCAGAAGAACGAAGTCGCAGGCCATATTCAGTGCAATTCGCATCGGATTCAATATCGAGGGCAATAATGCAGTTGCGAGGCACATCAATGGCATAGGCTTTACCTGTCCCGTTGGTGGCATTTATGATGACAGAACTACCGCTTGCTGTAGCATGATTGACGGCTGTAATGGTAGCAGCCCGAGGTGATTCGCTGGCAGGAATGACTTCTTCTGGAAACTTTGTAGCCAGGTCGCCATTGGGCAACTGATAAACCTCGCGCAAGACGACGCTTCCTGCAAACACAGCATGACCCGAGTCATGTCCGTCTGAACGGCTGGCTATCCAGCCAGCCACGATGCGACGGCCATCACCAAAGGTTGCTGTCTTTGCAACATTTACCCATTGTTCCTTAAGTGCTTGCGTCTCAGGCCATTCCCAAGGACCATAGGCACTTCTGGACTTCACGTAATAGGTGTCGAGCCCCTGACCGAACACAAGATAGTACCAGCCGTTCCACTCGAAATAGTCGGGACATTCCGGAACTGCATTCAAGCCATCGAGCACCGTCCCTTCTACCGTCCAATTCGTCAAATCGGAGGAAGTCATGTGTACCAGGCAACCACGCGGTTCCTCGATTTCGGTCTTCTCGGACGAGACGAAGAGGTGAAACGCCCCACCCGCATCAACCGAGACCTTCGGGTCGCGGAAGTTACGCTGGCTGTAGCCTGGAGCTGAAGAGAAGAAAGGATTGGGCAAGTGTTTTGTCCAATGCAGGGCATCATGACTCGTGGCATAACTCAATCGCTCGCAAACCTTACCGTTATCCAACAAACGCGTGGCATAAAAAGCATAAAACAGGCTATCATGAAAGACGACCGAACCCGTGCAGATGGACTTCTCCCATTCCTCGTCTATGCCGATTGCAATGGGATGATGCTGCCAATGAATCAAATCTCTCGTTGTGCTGACACACCATTGGTGACCGCCAAGACCTCCCAGGGCACGGTGATGCCCCTCGTCCAGGAGCCAATAAAGATAATACGTACCTTCATGAGCAAAAGGGATGCAGTCGCCTACGAAATACGCACCGCCCACAGGCGTGAAGTACTGCATAGTGTCTGGTTGCCTTCTGTGGTCATAACCCGGAGCAGCCTGCTGACCTAAAGAAGGCAGGAAGAACAAGCCAACCAATACTAGAATGGAGATTCTTTTCATCATTTGTTTTGAAGTCTTTTCTGTTGCAAAGATAGTCATTTCTCTTCAAATAACACACAATCTGACCATTTAATTAAGCGACCGTTTGATTAAAAAGAGGCATAAACAAAACTCCGACGCACTATCACAGCGCATCGGAGCTTTTAAGATTAGCTTTACTTACTTTTAAATCTTAGGTTTTATTATGTTATTGATTTTCAATAGGCACAAGATGTTGTAAAAATCCACGTGGACAGTTGGCAAACTTCATGTGGATAGTTGACAAAGTTCATGTGGATAGTTGACAAAGTTCACGTGGATAGTTGGCAAACTTCATGTGGATAGTTGACAAACTTCACGTGGATAGTTGGCAAACTTCACGTGGATAGTTGACAAAGTTCACGTGGATAGTTGACAAAGTTCACGTGGATAGTTTTAAAACTACTGCTTTACAAACCTGTAGTTCGTCACGCCGCATTCGTTCATTATACTCTTTATGCGGTCGATGTGCTTCTGCGGAACACCTTTGCAGACATTGATACGAACGCTGTGGTCCTTGCGGATTGCAACTTCTTTCAGGTGTACGCTGATGTCGTCCACATCCCACTTCCATGAGCAGATGGTGTAGTTCTTCCAGCTGAAGCCGTCGAAGTTGCCTCGCCTTTCCCAGATGGAAGTCTTGGTGCCACAGTCCTTTGGAGGCGTGCCAGTCAGCAGGATGGTCAACTCTGGGTTGATGTTGCCCTTCACGCCAGCAGGAATCTGGATGGGCTTGGTGGTAAGGTTGACCGTTAGTTTCTCCCCTTTGGACCGCATCTGTATCTCCACTTTCTTAAGAGCCGAAGCAGGCAGGTTGGGCAGGTTGTTGACATCGAGCTGCTTGCCGTCGAGCATGACGTCGTAGTACTTCGTGTGAAACGCCCATGGATAGCCACAATCGGGATGCTCCTCGATGAAGGAGTTGTCGCCCTTCACCACCCAAGTGCCCTTGAGCCACGAGACTGCAATTGCAGGGCCATGCTTCTTGATAAAGTCCTTTGCATCATCCTTTGGGATAAAGGCATTCAGCATTCTGTCCTTATAGAACCCTCGTACTTCATCCGTCGTTACGATTCCCATTCCAGGTACAGCCACCTCGACGGGGCCGTTATCTTGTACTTGGTCGTTCTCCTTGACGACAGATGAAACTGTCTCGTTCGAAGGGATTATCTCCTCGACTTTGGGTTTGGCCCAAGCAACTAAGGCAAGCGCCATGAGTGCCGGCAGGACGAGTCCTTTGCTCATCAACCAGCGATTGGAATTGTTTTTGTGCATCATCTTGATTCTTTTCTTAAGTGAATGGTGACTGAGGTTGTTGCAGACCGTCTGCAGTCGGCTGCCCACAGCTTTCGTCACGAGTAAGAGTTGATATGTCTTTGCATCGATGCCAAAGTTCAGTACGGCGTTGTCGGCTTCGTATTCATGCACGGCCTTGAGGTCGCGACCAAGCAGATAGACGAAGGGATTGAACCATTGAAGGGCCTTTACCGCTTCGAGAAGCAGGAGGTCCCAGGTGTGGCCGAGACGGATGTGAGCCTGTTCGTGAGCCAAGATGGGCTGGCGAAGGTGCTCGTAATCCGAAGCGTTTATTATTATATAATGTAGGAAACTGTAGGGCGCGAAGTTTCCTCCATGAATGACTATAGTGTTGCCAAATTCGTCCTTCGTATGCACACCGCCTTTTATCTCCTTGAACAGACGGAAGAGTTGTACGAAAAAGATAGCGAGAGAGGCAAAGAGGCCAAGGAAATAGGCAGCCTCCACTATCCCTTCCAAAGAAGGTGTGAATGGACGTTCTTGTTCTGTCGAATTGACAATCTCAAGCTGTTCTTCGTGCTGAGAAACCTCATAT
>CACXUA010000046.1 GCA_902770725.1 uncultured Bacteroidales bacterium
GAAGGAATAGTTTTCATGCTTCTCAACGAATTTAATCGGCCCACCGCCTTCGCCGCAGGCAAAGCATTTGAAAATGTTCATAGCAGGTGAGACAGTCAATGAAGGATTACTATCCTCGTGGAAAGGGCACAAACCCTTCAAGACTTTACCTTTGGGCGTCAGTTGCACAAAGTCTGAAACGACATCCACGATATTCGCTGCATCCAGAACTTTGTTTATGTCTTGCTGTTTAATCATAGTCATTCACTATTTCCTCAGCAGGCAGCTGAGTGTAAAACTGTGTACCCTTATTAACGAGCCATGCCACGAGATTGTAATCAATCAGCTCATACTCGAATGTAACGGGCTTCATCCCATCCACCAATACGCCTACGATGATATTCACAGGCAGATTGTGCTCCTGACTCAGCTCAACGATTTTGTCAGCTATCTTTGACTGCACATAATATTCCTTTTTTTCCATAACAGTAATTATTAAGAATAAAATTGCCATCCATGACGATCCTCCCGGACGGCCAGGGATGGACTTGGAGAATCAGAACGCCGCTACTCTGAACCCCTCAGGTCCAGCAGCTGGCGGTTTATATCTTTCAGATTGACATGTATCACCCCCCTCGTTTTAGTGTAGGGAATCTTATAGCGTTGACACATCTTATATACATTCTCTTCCGTTCTTCCCATCAAGGCGGCCAGTTGTCTGATGTTAAGCGGGAAGTCCATGAATTTTCCCAGCATTTCAACGATGACAGGACCCACCACAGCATTCACTCTACCAGAGATGAATTCATCGATGTAGTCCTTCATTTCCGCCTTGATTTCCTCTTTAATCTGTGCTTTCAGGATACGTCTGTCGTATTCCTGCGTACTAGCTTTCTTGTGTACACCCATAGTCATTGCGTTGTTCTAAAGAGAGAAGCATTGACGCGCAGCAGGCAGACTTCAGGGATGAACTGTGAAGTCAGGTAGATACGCCTATTGTATCCCTCGTATCGGTTGAACTTGTTAATTGAAACTCTCATGCTCTTCAGATGTCCGTCGCCCTCGATGATGCAGAAGCGGATGTCCTTTTCCTTGAAGGAGCGCAGCCATTCCACGACGTGTTCCACCTTTTCGGCTTTCTTCAGCCATCTCTTGATGTTGGTAGCCTTCGCCTTCTCCTGGTTGCAGGAAATCAGGTGTTCCCTTGATTTCCCAGGGCAGTGCAATTCTCGTGCATACCTTTTGACCAATGCCTCCGATATGCCCGAGAACTTCTCCAGAGCCTGAATCTTTCGTAAGATCATTTTCTTGGTACAACCGTTGAAGTCTTCCTCCAGCAGCTGCCGGAACCTTTTGAGCTGTCTGTCAATGTCCTTCTGTACCATCATCGTCAATTCCTTAGCGATTTCTTTGTTGGTCATGTCAGGGTAGTGGTCAAACAGCCAGTTTTCCTGTTCGGATGTCAGTTTTCTTGTTGCCATAGTTAAATTCTTGACTTTACGTAAAATTTATTTAGTTTTGCTGAGTATAATTCAAATTTTATTTGTAACTTTGCGTTGTCATTCAAATGTAACCCTGCGCAGTTTCCGAGGAATCGAGCTACAGCAAATGTAAGTATTTCCATAGGAACTTGCAAATGGTTCGGCAAAGGTGATAGTGACTCTGTACCTTCACATGGTACAGACATGAAAAAAGTTGTAAAAATTAACAAGATTTAACTTTTGCCCATTTGAATACTGGCAGTTTTTAGTGAAAAGCTGCGAAAAGCCAGGGTAATAGCAAACAAAAAAATCTATTTCCCTAGAATTAATAAGGAAGGTAACAAAAGAAGCCGAATCTTAATTTACCGTTTCACGCAATCAAGACGGACGGATTATCATCCAGTTCAGATTTGTTCCTACTTTGTTCCCGCTCCTTTTAACAGTTGAAATTGATAAAAAGAGATAAAGCCTTTAAGGTGGTCATTCTCTGCGAATTAGTTAGTCCTATTAACGGATAGCTTGAACCGGAACTTCTCAAATTATTCCTGCCATCCGGATCACAACTCTTGAAAAGAGAACGTCGCACCTTTTGGGGGTTGTGACGTTTTTTTCTACACTTTAACATTTCTTTTTCCTGCTGCAAAACAAAAAAGTTGTATATTTGCAGAAGTTTCATGCGATTAAGAAATGATATTATGAAAAACATACGTTCATCCTTTTCAAAACTCATTTGTGGATTGTTTTTCTTCACTACAGGAATTTGTTTGGCACAGGACGTACCTGGCTTCGTGATGCCCCAGGTTGAAGAGACCTTTATGCGCTACCTCAACTGGAAAGGCGGTGAGGAAACGCTTGTTTTCCCAATTCTCACAGATGTACATACCGGATGGTATAGCGACAGAAGTGAAGCCTATAGACACCTCGGCTATATGGCAGCTACGGACCGGCTATTCGGGTACGACTTTATGGCCAATCTTGGAGATATCGGTTTAAACGGAGGAGAAGCTCGCAACTCTTCGGAAGCCGCAGACAAGGTAGTCAGGCAGACTCGCGAACAGATGGAACTTTTCCCGGGCGTATGGATTTACACGCCAGGCAACCATGATTGGGACGGAGGAGCAGGACGCCACTACACCAGCCAGTTTCTTTCGGACGCTTTCCAGAAGCCAAGCGAGCGATATTCCGACGGCAATCTGCATATCGCAGAAGGCAAGGCTTACGGCTATTATGACCTACCCCACAAGCACGTCCGCATCATCTTCCTGAACAGCCAAGGGACAGAGACGCTTGGCGAGAACTACTATACCTTCGACAACGAGCAGCTGGAATGGCTGATTGGCGTATTGAAAAGTACGAGCAAAGGAACCGATATTTTGACATTTTCCCATTACATGCCACATCCCATAGGGCGCTGGATGAGTGTAAAAGATGCCAAACGTCCTACCTGCGAAGTGCTTTGCCATTTGCTTGCCGACTTCGTGAATCGTCGAAAGGGTGGGGAACTTGGATTGGAATGGAACTTCAAGCGCAGCAAGGGCCGACTTGTAGGCCTCCTGTGTGGCGACACCCATTGCAATCGGCACATCAAAGATGATGGCGTGAACTACTACATCACTCAGGGCCTTGGCTTTGTGGACCGCGGGCAAATGCTTCCAGGCCAGACACATGCAGATTTTGACCTGAATGCGTCCCTGTGTTTCGATGTGGTGGCCTTGAAACTGAAGAGCAAGCAAGTTCATTCCTTTCGAGTGGGAGCAGGAGGCAAGGATTATGACTTGGAGTTCACGTACTAATCCTTTTGCAGAGAAAAAATGCTAAAAAGTCATCATAAAATAGATTAGTTAACCTTGAACCATGATAGACAGAAGAACATTCTTTAAGCGTGTGGCTGGTGCAGGAGCGCTTATTGCCACTTCACAACTTCCCCTTTTGGCAGAAGACAATCCTGCCGTGTTCCCCAAACGGGGAAAGTACGAACGCCTCTCGCTCAGTTATGCGACTGTGGAAATTGGCTTGGAGAAGCCTTTTTCTGTCCTGCATATTTCCGACACACACCTTACAGCCGCCTACGAGCACGAGAATGAGAAGAAGCATCAACTTCACGAGAACCGCACCACAACCTTTGGCGGCAGGCAGGAAGAGGCGCTTCGTGACGCTTTGGCTTGGGCTAAGCAACATGTTGACTATGTGGTACATACGGGCGACCTCATTGACTGGCAAAGTGAAGCGAATTTCGACCTCGTGAAGAAATACTTTGGCGAGGGCGTCATCGGTTCTTTGGGAAATCACGAGTTCAGTACGGACATGTGGCTGAGCGACCCCAAAGAGGAGCATACCGAGGCATATAAGGACAATACGCGCAAGGTTCTGCAAGGCGTCTATCCCTTCGACATTTCCCTATACAGCCAGGTAGTGAATGGCGTGAATTTTGTTACGCTGGACGACGTGTACGGCTATGTGACAGAAGAACAGGTGAGGCTTTTCAAGGAAGAGGTTGCCAAAGGCCTTCCCATCGTGCTTTGCATGCATGTGCCTTTCTTTACGGACAACATTTGGCGGGCTGCCGTGCGTTTCTGGAGCGACAAGGGAAAGATGACCTATAGCGCAGTTCCCAAGCCAAATGGGGACTACAAGCTTCAACAGGAAGATGCTGTGACGCGCGATTTTATTCAATACCTCAAGCATGAGCCCCTCCTTCGCTGCATACTTGCCGGACACGAACATGTGACTGTCGAGGACCAGTTTTCGCCAACCAGCCGAGAATATATTGTGGCAGGGAACTTCCTCTTTCATGGGCGCGAAGTCCTGTTCGTGTGATTTTTCCACTTTTATGGACGACAAACATTACCTCCTCAGTCTCATTCGCGAGGGTGAGCATCAGCAGCAGGACTTCAAGTATCGTGTGGCAGATGCTTGCAAGCTCGCCAAATCCGTCTCTGCTTTTGCCAATACGGATGGCGGTCGGCTGCTCATTGGCGTTCGCGATGATGGGCATTTGTCGGGAGTCCGCAGCGAGGAGGAGATATTCATGATGCATCAGGCTGCATATAGGTATTGTAAGCCCGAGCCAAGCATTTCATTTGATACGTATCATATTGAGGGACATACCATTGTGATTGCCACTGTGCCGCCTTCAGCCAAACGGCCTGTTTATGCTAAAGACGAGGAGGGGCGAATGCGAGCTTTTGTGCGCATTAAGGACGAGAATATTCTTGCATCTCCAGTTCTTCTGGCTTTATGGAGGGAGTCGCAAAAGCCTCGAGGCACCGTGATTTCCTATGATGACGCAGTTCGTCATTTGCTTGATGTCATGAAGGAGAACCTGACGCTTAACCAGATAGTACGCCTCGCAAAACTCCCTCGCCACAAAGTCGTTACGCTCTTGGCGCGCCTCATCCGTTTCGGTACGGTCAGGTGGGAATACGAGGGCCAGCAGTTCCGTTTCAGCCTGTCTTAAACGAAGCGAAAAGGTAAAAAGGTGAAAAAGTAATAGGCCTTTCTCTTAAACTCTTAAACATTTCGGAGGCTTTCTCTTTATGTGTCTAGAAATGACAAGCAGGACATGTCATTTCTAGACACAAAGAGAACCAGTTTGCTGATTAGCCGTTCCTGTATCTGATGGCAAGCATGGTGAGGTCGTCGCTCTGCTCTGCTCCTGCCACAAACTGGTGCAGGGCTTCGGTCTGAAGGGCGATTAGGGATTCGGGGTCTATAGAGCCTTTGTCGCGTAGAATCTGCTGAGCCACTTTAGTCATGCGCGGTTTGCCGTACTGAACGTGGTCTTTGTTCTCGGCTTCTGTCAGTCCGTCGGTATATAGGAAGATTGTGGTGCCTGGATGGACGAGGGCGGTCTGTCCTTCGTAGTTCCAATCGGGCATCGTACCTACGGGAATATTGTTGTTTGTGGGAAGCAGCCCTGTCCCTTTGCCGATGAGCAAAGGCTCTTCGTGACCCGCATTGCAGTAGTGTAGCTGTCCCGAAGCCAGGTCGAGCACCCCGACAAATAGCGTGACGAACATGTCCGAATCGTTCATCTCCACCATCGACTGGTTGATGGCATTGACGATGCTTGCGGGCTCGTCTTCACTGGCGGAAACATTGCGGAAGAGGCTTCTCGTAACTGCCATCAGTAGCGAAGACGGCACTCCTTTTCCTGCAACATCCCCTATGCAGAAAAAGAGTTTTTCGTCGCGAACGTGAAAGTCATAGAGGTCGCCACCGACTTCCTTCGCCGGTACCAGCGAGGCATAGATGTCGAATTTGGTCTGTAGTCGGGTGTCAAGTGTCGAGAGTCTGGGCAACATGCTTTGCTGAATGTCGCGGGCAATGCGCAACTCGCTACCGATTCGTTCCTTTTCGGCATTGGCCTTCTGGAGCGAGCGGGCGCTTCGGGCTGTCCGGTAGATGATGAATCCCAGCAAGGCAATGCCTGCCAGCATGAGTAGCGTCAGGTACAAACCTCTTTCCCGCAAGTCGGCATATATCTCGTCCTGATTGCAAACGACAGACATCGACCAGCCCGTCTCACCATCCACAGGAGCATAGAACACGCTGATTTTCTTGCCGTTATTGTCTGTGATGTCTTGGTGACCACTTTGTCCGCTCATTTGTTGCTGGTTGATAAATCGGGTAGTGGTGTCAGAAGAAGTGGAGGTGACCTCTTGGATGGTGCTGTGCATAACGAGTTTCTCGTCGGGACCAACCATCACCATTCCTTTGCGGGAAATCACAACGTTGAAGCTCGAGGGATAGATGTGGCTGGAATTGATGACGCTTGAAAGCCACTCCAAAGAGACATCGGCACCCAGCAGGGCCACCGCCTCTCCTTTGCTGTCATGAATGGGAATGGTGTAGGTGCAGAGCATCATCTTCGCTCCTGCGTTATCGTAATAGGGCTCGCTCCACACGCCTTTGCCTGCCCTTGTGCCATTCACGTAAAAATCAGCTTCAAGGTAATTGTGCGAGGCACTACCGATTTGCGCTTCATCTATCGAACCGTCCTGACGCTGGGCAACATAAGGTTCGAACCAAAGCCCTTTCTCTTGGTAATAGTTTGCCCTGAACATAAGTCCAGCACCAACGATGGTGGAATTGTCCTCAACCATTCTTCGGAGGACTGGATAGAGTGAATCTGGCTCTTCAAGGCTGCGTTCTGCCGCCCAAACGGTATTGCTGATGGCGGTCTCAACAGCAACCATCACCTTTTGAATCTCGAGGTTCTTTACACGTAACTCTGTTTCTGCCCTGTGTTCCACCTCTTCCCGTATGCCTTTGCGGGCATACAGATATTGCACGATAAAGATGAGCTCCAGCAAAACAGCTACGGTGACGATGATGAAAATGCTGTACTTCTTTCTCATAACGTCCAATTGCTAAAGGTCTTGCATACTTCCTTGATGTAGTCAAAACGTTGTGCCACACGTTCGTCGAACATGGTTTTGCATTCCTCTATAACTGTTTCGGGGAAAGAATCAGAGAGTGCCAACCAGCTGAAATTCCTGATGCACGACACTACTTCGATTTGTTTCTTTCTCTCCTCGATAGTTTCTGCTGGCAGTCCCTCGAAATAATATTCAATTGCTTGATTCCAAAAACGTTGGCCCAACTCGCGCGGTATGCCAATCGTCTTCTCGTAATCGCCAATGAGAGTTACCATCGAGGAATAGGAATGTCCCAAGTCGAGTAGGGGATGGCCGTATCCAACCTCGCCCATATCGATAAGCATCAGTTGACCATCTTGCACCATAACATTTTTTGTCTGCAAGTCAAGGTGGAGCAGTTGGTTACTCTCTGGAATGCCGTCGAGAATGCAAAGCAACATGCTGATACTTTCTTCTGGGAAATAACGGCGAATGTGTTCAATCTGCTGACGTTCGTGTTGCACGGCAGATGGTATGTTTCCATCCTCGGGAACCTCTATCTCGTGCATCTGCTTGAAGAGGTCAGCATACTTCCTTGCACACTCATCAATTTGTTCAGGATGTTGCTTCAAGTAAGCACTTAGTGTAGTTGCTTTAAGTAATTCATATATAAGACCATAGCGTTTTTCTTCATCTTGATTAGATTGGACAACTTTAACGATGTCAAAAGAGATGGCTGTTGGCATTCCAAGCACAAAAGCTTCCTTCGAGAGCGTTATCTCTCGACGTACATTTTCCATTGTCGTGCCCTCGCGGAAAACTTTGATAATTGTATCGCCATCCAATCGATAAACCTTCCCTACGCTGCCGATTCCAATCAACTTGCAGCCTTCGACACTCAATCTTCGCATGGCTCGTTCCACAGTCATGATTTTTGTGAAACCAGTCGTTTCGAGCACTTCATAGACTTGCGGCTGCACGTTAATTACGCGAAAGTCTTTGTGTCGTTTCGCTAGGGAAAGCAAGATGCGAAGGCCTGAACTGGAAATGTATTCCAGTTTCATGGCATCACAGGTCAACGAATCGATGGATACCATTTTCTCCAACTCACAACTAATCTTGAGATTTGCTTCAACTGAAGTAGCCGTGTCCAGATGCCCTGTAAAAGAGATAATTACATCACTTCCGCTGTGTTGAATGGTCGTCATAGCGTCAGAATCAGTCGTAATTGTTGATATTTGACAGCGAAATTACGAATAATTCTTGAAATTACAACGAAAACTTGGCAGAAAAGTGAAAAAGTAAACTCAGGTTGTAATAATTTTAAGCCTTGAAGCGACAATCATGACGAGTCTATCCAAGTTCTCTTTGCTGTTGGCAGCAAGCACGCCAGATGGTTTTGTATGGTCAAGCGGCCTTCCCTGAAGGTCACAAAGCACGCCACCAGCTTCTTCAAGAATGAGCGAAGCAGCAGCAAAGTCCCAAGGCGAAAGCATGTACTCGAAGTAGAGTTCGTATAAGCCCATCGCTAAATAACATTGTTCCGAAGCCGCAGAACCGAAGCGACGGATGTCATTACACTGCATATAAGTGTCGAAAATGATGTCGTGACAAACCTTAGCGTGCTCTTTCTGGTAAAGCGAAAGGGCAGTACACATAATGCCATCAGCAAAGGGACGTTTCGATACATGAAGTTGTTTGGAAGGCTTTCTTGATTGTGGATGATGTACAAAAGCACCTTTGCCTCGTTCGGCAGTAAAGAGCTCGTCTGTTCGCGGCAGATAAACGACTGCCAGTACCATCTGCGAATTGTGTCTCAAACCTACACAAATGCCACATTCACGAATGCCTCGAGCATAGTTCGCGGTACCATCGATGGGGTCAACTATCCAAATGTATTCGTGTGCCAAGTCGTGCCTGTCTTCTTCTTCACAAAGAAACCCGCAATCGGGCAGAAGCTCTTTAAGGCGAACGCGCAGAAACTCCTGCACGGCAATATCAGATGTTGTAACAATATTTGCAACTCCTTCTTTCTCTGTTACTTGAAAGTCATCCGTAAGCATCAGGCTTGATGCCTCAATGACGGTATCAATAAGTTTGTTGAGCATATTCATTTTGTCCATACGCGATAAGCTGTATCTTTGCATCTGTTTGCTATCATATAGAAAGGAATAGCGGTGATTTGACCGTCGGTGCTTCGCAGTGGTGTGATGCCTAATATTGGATGTTCGGCATCTAGGCGATAGGTGCGGCCCGACAAGTTGAGGTTGTCCCAAACGGCTTCGTTGTCTATCTTCTCGGCACAATAAACAAACGGTCCGCTTGCTAAGGAGCAGAGACCTCGAAGCTGTTCTACCTGATTGTCGGCTTTGACAATTCTCGGAGAAACATTCAGGTTAAGTTGTATGCCATTCTTCAGGTTCTTGTAAGTTCGATAGCCAGTCACCTTGGGTTGTGTGCTGCTCTGATACAGTCCGAGAGGCAGTTCTTGGCCGCTTTCCCAACCGGGAATGCGGACGTGGAGGCGCAATTTTTTTGCCTTCTTCGAAAGGACTTGAATAGTTACCTTGCCCGTGTTCCAATCAACTTGCTGACTTATCTCAACGGCTCCGACGCCAGGAACCTGCAACTTGGCCGTGCTGCCGATAAAGAGATTGACGTAAATGTCGTGACCGCTTACAGCATAAATCATGGAAGGAAGGATGCCCGTGAACTTTAGCAACATTGGCGGACAGCAAGGGCAGTCGTGCCAGGGCCAGCGGTTCATCTTGTTGGCATTCAGTGGGTTCTGATAGGTATAGTTTGTGCCGTCGAGTGAAACGGCGGTGGGAATGCTGTTGAAAATGATGCGTTCCAGCACATCCATATATTTTGCCTCACCTGTCAGTTCATTCATTCGCCAAGAGAAGAGCCCAGCACCTATTGCTGCACAAGTCTCAAGATAGGCATCTGTGGGGAGAAAGTAGTCAGGACCGAACTTCTCGTCCTCATGAATGGCGCCTACACCACCAGTGATGAACATCCGGCGCCCCACCATGTTATCCCATATTTGCCTTGCAGCAGAAAGATAGCGCTCGTCGTTATTGGCCAAAGCAACATCTGCAACACCTGTCCAGAAAAGCGTGGCGCGAACAGCATGTCCCTCGATGGTCTTGGCTTCGAAAACCGTTTCTGCATCCTGAGCGTATGCCTCTAGAGGACGCCTTCCTTCAGTATGGCCGCGCTGGTCAACCCAGAACTTGGCAAGTTGCAGATAGTGCTCTGGTTTTACTGGTACAGACAGCTTCTCAGCAAGCTTAGGCTCCGACTTGTATAGATCGTAGAGTTGAATGAGCGCGTCTTCTGGAAGGGCATGACCGGGCACGACATTGTGGTTCGCACCGGCCATATAATCGTACATATAGTTAGCCAGACGTGTTGCAACTTCCAGGAGTTGTGTCTTGCCCGTAGCTTTATAATAATGTACGCCTGCTTCCACAAGACAGCCACTATTATATACATCGTGCTGCCAACGCAAGTTACCGCCGTTCTCTCCCCAACGATGGTTGTTCTCCATGAGCGTTGTGTACGTGTTGATGTAGCCATTCGGGTCGGCCTTCTGAGCGGCTTCTATGCGACGGATGTACTCGTCGAGGCGTCTTTCCATAGCAGGGTCTGGGTGCTGGAGCAGATAGTCCGAGATGCCAGTTATGGTTTCATAAATCAGTCCGTCGAACCAGGGAAAACCGAAGTGTCCGCCATCTGCCACATGCCCTTCTGCCACCAGTTCGAAGTTCCTGAGCGTATTGTGCGAGCGCTCCTTTGCGTCTTCACCTGCAACCCTTCCACGATCGGGCGACCAGAAGTTATCAGCATCCTTGGCCACATGGTCGATATGGCGTCCCTCGAACTTGTCGAGCACGTCAGGAATTGTGACTGTTCTCGTACGTTCCAGTATTTGGCTCCACATTTTGTCGGTTATCTTCACCTGATTCGGAGCCGGATAAGTCATTCTCCTGGATTTTGCGTTCGCAGTATTAGAGCATAAGAAAATTAAGAAGAGAATGAAAATGTAGTTGGATGATTGTTTTGCAGAAGTCATGACAGTAAAATGAATGTTTTGTACTGCAAAATTAAGAATTAAATAACCTCGAACAAAGAAAAATGAAGGAAAAAAGAATGTAAAACGAGAAATTCGTACCTGAACGTACCAGTTGTTGCGAATTTTGTGTATCTTTGCAGCATGAAAGGAACGATATTCAGCATAGAAGAGTTTGCCATAAACGACGGTCCGGGCATTAGGACAACTGTCTTTTTGAAAGGATGTCCGTTGAGATGCGAGTGGTGCCACAATCCGGAAGGGCTTAGTCCGCATCCGCAACTCATGAAGAAGAAGCAAAACTCGACGAATGTCAAGGACGAGACAGTCATGAGTGGATTTGAAATCGAATCGCAAGAGTTGGCTGAAAGACTTCTTCGTGACGAGAAAATCTTCCGTCTTAACAAGGGCGGTGTGACGTTTACAGGTGGTGAACCTTTGTTGCAGGCGGATTTTTTGTGCGAGGTGCTCCAGGTGCTTCGTCCACACATCCATTGTGCCATCGAGACGAGCGGTTATGCAAATGAAGAAGTGTTTCGTAAAGTTCTTGACAACTTGGACTTCCTCCTCTTCGACTGCAAGCATACGGATGACGAGATGCACAAAAGATACACGTGTGTCAGCAATCGACCCATCTTGCGAAACTTGCAGATTCTCATCGAGAGCAGTAAGGACTTCGTGCTACGCATTCCCCTCATTCCGGGTGTTAACGACACGAAAGAGAACTTGTTTACCGTTAGAGATCTACTTTATGGCGCGTCCGGACTGCAAAGAGTCGAGTTGCTTCGCTATAACAAGATGGCTGGGGCAAAGTACGGCATGGTCGGGATGGAATACAAGCCTACTTTCGATACAGAGGCAGAGCCGCAAATCCATGCAGATATTTTGAAAGAGGCCGGTATAGAAGTGCTGGTGTTGTAAGCAGTTGACAAGTTGTTACATTTGACAAGTTAACGAGTTGTGTGAAGAAAAATACAACTTGTCAACTCACAAACAACTTTTTAACTCGTCAACTTTGATTAAAGCGAAGAACGGAGATTTAGACACCACGGATTGCGAATGACTTCGATGCCGGGCTTGCCCAAGAGTGAGGCCATCGTCTGTCCCATCTGGCGGAAGTCGGTGGAGAGTGTTGTAATGCCTCCACAGAGCACCTCTTTTAGCGGCGTTTCGTTGTAGGAAATGATGCCGAAGTCTTTGCCGGGAGTGAAGTTCTGCTTGGCTGCCTGCTTGATGATGGTGACGAGGTCGCGGTCGTTCACGAGGATAAAGACATCCCCTTCGTGTATGCGGCGGTTCTCGATGCTATTCAGGTACTTACATTCGAAACCGTACTCCTGGCAGAAGCGTTTCAGCCCGTAATAACGCTCGTAAGGCTCTTTTGCCTCGTTCTGAACCATGATGAAACGCTTGTACCGCTTGAGTTGTTCAATGCCAGACTTAAGTGCGTCATACGTATCCATCTCGAAATCCTGTGCCACAGCAGAATACTTTCCCATGAGTTCTTTGTCGTAGTGGTCGAGCAGATAGACGCGTCCGCCGAGCGAATTGAGCAAATCTTCTGTTCCGAGGAACTTGCCGGTCATGACGATATAAGTCGTGTATTTCCCTCTTGCTTCGGATAGAAGTTGGTCGAAGACGCTACGGTTGTAGTTGTGGAACTGCAGGTTGACAGAGTTTCTGTTGTCTATGCTCTCCATGAAGGCGCCATAAAGCTCTTCCTTGAACTCGTTCAGCTCGTTGAAGAGCAGGAAGATGTTGTATTCCGACTGAAAATTTGTGCTGTCCACGAAGTAGCCTTTCCCTTGTTTTGACTCGATGATTCCCCTGGATTTCAGTTCCGTAATGCCTGCGAAGACTGTGTCGCGCGACAGGTTGAACATGTGTCGGAACTCGTTTATCGAGGGAATCCAGTCGCCCTTTTGCAGTCGGCCGGACGTGATGCCTTCATGAACGTATTTTACGATTAGTTTATATTTAGAATCGTTATGTAGCATTCTTTGTTTCTTATTTGCGGATGCAAAATTACAAAGAAATTAAGAATTAAGAAAGAAGAAACGAGAATTATTTGAAGGAAAAGGCTGTATGTTGTATAACATGTAAAAAAAGTTGGCAACTGGTACGGGCTGGTACGGAAATATTTTCTATCTTTGCAGCAGATTTATGTGTTTTCTTAAAGCAAGTTATATGAATGAAAGGATAAAAAGCCTCAGGGAATACATCTTCGACAAGCATCATCATGCACTTCGCCGAACAGCAGAAGAAGCAGGTTTAATCGGCTTGGCAGAGGAGATGAAGGCAGCTGGGATGAGTTATCAGACGAGGGCCGCAATCCGATTGAAGCGGATGCTCGAAGCTGAAACGCCAGTCATCTTGCCCGACGAGCGAATCGTCGTAACCCGAACCATCAAGGACATACCGAGCATTTATACAGAGGAGGAGTGGGACGAGATAGCACGCACGCATTATCTTCACGAGAAGGGCGACCTCTGCAACATCTCTCCGAACTACGAGGCCATGCTCAGAAAAGGCCTCGGAGCTATAATGGACGAGGTAAGGAAATGCCAGAAGAATGCCGATTTGACTGCAGAGCAGAAGGAGTTTCTCGAGTCGGAAGCCATCTGTTTGCATGCGATACAGGACCTCATCCTTCGTTATGTCGCCAAAGCTGAAGCTGAGAATGATGCCGCTTTGGCAGAGACGCTGAGGAACATCAGCAGCCAGGCGCCTCAGACTTTCCGGGAAGCTTTGCAGCTCCTGCGCGAGCAAAAGAGCTGATAGAAGAGTTCTTCCTGATGTGCAACAAAGACAGCGACCTCTACCCGGGTATGCAGCAAGGCGACAACGGACAGAGCATCGTGCTGGCTGGCAGAAGTGCGAACGGCGAGTATCTCTTCAACGAAGTCTCAAAGATTTGCCTCGAAGCAAGCTATGAACTCGAACTGATAGACCCGAAGATTAACCTGAGAGTCGATGCCGAGACACCTGAAGAGGTGTTTACTCTCGGCTCCCGACTCACGCAACTCGGGCTTGGATTCCCGCAGTACAGTAACGACGATGTAGTCATCCCTGGCCTCATTCGCTTGGGTTACAGCCCCGAAGATGCAAGGAACTATGTCGTGGCAGCCTGCTGGGAATTTATCGTACCGGGTACTGCCGTCGATATTCCCAATATCGATGCCGTGCCTCTGGCTGAGTGCGTGAAGAACGCAACACGTGAACTCAAGCAACTTAACACGTTTAATGAGCTACTTTCACGTGTTAAGTTGGAGATTCAAGCACGCGTAGATGAGCTATGTGCCAAGGAGCACGACCTCTATATTGTGCCTGCGCCGATGATGTCGTTGATGATGGACGGCTGTATCGAAAGGGCTAAAGACGCCTCTTTGGGCGGGAAGTACAACAACTTCGGCTTCCACGGCACAGGTGTTGCCACGGCGGTCGATTCGTTGGCTGCCTTGAAGAAGCATTATTTCGAAGAGAAAACCGTCACGGCCGACGAGATTGTCGATGCCATCGAGCACGACTTCAAGGGTCACGAGGCGTTGGACGAGAAGCTCCGAAAAGAGACGGAGAAGTTCGGACAGGACGTCGATTGGGTTGACGAGATAGCCACCGAGCTGCTCGACATCTTCCAAAGTACACTCGAGGGCAAGGTGAACGAGCGTGGCGGTATATACCGAGCCGGCACAGGAACCGCGATGTATTACATCTGGCACGCAACCGAACTGGGCGCCACACCTGATGGACGCAAGAGCAGCGAAATGATTCCCGCCAACTATTCACCTTCGTTGTTCATTCGCGAGAAAGGCCCGCTCTCCGTCATCAAGTCGTTTGCCAAGCCGCATCTCGAGAAGGTGATAAACGGCGGGCCGTTGACTTTGGAGTTCGACCAAGGCATTTTCCGCAACGAAGAGGCAGTCGTGAAACTCGACCAGCTTGTCCGCACCTTTATCGTACTCGGCGGACATCAGTTGCAACTCAACACCATCAGCCTTGAGAAACTGCTTGACGCGAAGAAACATCCCGAGAAATATCGCAACCTCATCGTGCGTGTGTGGGGCTGGAGCGGCTATTTCGTCGAGCTGGACGAGTGCTATCAAGACCATGTAATCAACAGAATAAGGTTTAAGTAAACATATGAAGAAGTTTATGTTCTATGTGGCTTTCGTAGCCTCTCTCGGTGGTCTCCTCTTCGGATTCGACACCGCTGTGATTTCTGGAGCAGAGAAAGACATCCAAAACGTTTATGGTTTGAGCGACTTTTTGCACGGCTTCACGATGTCGTCGGCACTCATCGGCACCATCATTGGCGCTTTGTTCAGTACGAGTCCCGTCGAGAAGTACGGCCGGCAGAAGAGCCTGATCGTGATTGCCGTCATGTATCTGCTCTCAGCAATCGGTAGCGCGTTGGCTCCCGACAATGCCTGGTGGCTCTTTATCTTCTCGCGTTTCCTGGGCGGACTGGCAGTCGGAGCATCAAGCGTGGCAGGTCCTCTCTACATCGCTGAAGTGTCGCCTTCCCATTGGCGCGGCAGGTTTGTGGCGTTCTTCCAGTTCAACATCGTGCTTGGCATTGTGCTGGCTTACTACAGCAACTACCTCATCGACGGCTTCGAGAACGATTGGCGTTGGATGCTCGGCGTGGAAAGCATTCCCGCTTTGCTCTTCGCCTTGCTGCTTTTCACAATTCCCGAGAGCCCGCGTTGGCTGATGGGGCAGGGCAGAGAGCAGGAAGCCCGTCGCGTTCTGGGACAGGTGGACGACTCGAACCTCGAGCAGCAAGTGGCCGAGATACGTGCCTCGTTGGCCGAGGACAAGGGTGAAAGCGAGGCACTCTTCCAGCGAAAATACTGGAAGCCCATTCTGATAGCGTTCCTCATCGCTACCTTCAACCAGCTCGCAGGCATTAATGCCATCCTTTATTACGCGCCTCGCATCTTCGAGATGAGTGGTGTGGCACGCGAAGGCTCGTTGATTCAGAGCATCGTCATCGGCCTTACGAACCTGACTTTCACCATGATAGGAATGGTTTTGATTGATAAAGTCGGTCGCAAGAAACTGCTGTACATCGGTTCTTTAGGCATGACGTTGGCCCTCGGAACAGCCAGCTACGGCTTCTATAACGAGCAGACCTCGGGCTACCTGCTGCTCGTCTGCGTGATGGTATTCATAGCTTTCTTCGCAGTTTCGCTGGGAGCTTGCATCTGGGTGGTCATCGCGGAAGTCTTCCCGAACAGCGTCCGCGGCAAGGGACAAGTGCTGGGCAGCATGACGCATTGGTTCTGGTCAGCCCTCTTGACGTGGACCTTCCCCGTCTTCCTCGGCACAGGCAGCTCCGGCGGCGGTCTCATCTTCGGCATCTTCGCAGTGATGAGCGCCCTGAGCATCGTGTTTGCCTGGAAATTGCCCGAGACGAAGAATAAGTCCCTCGAACAGATACAGAGCGAACTCGTCAGCAAATAACACTTAAGATATCGCATCATGTTGCTCTTCCCGACCATAAAGATTGCCCAAGTTTTCGTGTCAAATTGTTTGCATGTACATGTATCTGCAATTGCATGTACATGTATGTGCAATTGCAACTACATGTATCTGCAACGAATTACTTTGGGATAATTGAAAACAAATTGCAGTAAAATAGACTCATGAATATTGTTATGTTGAGGATTTACACACGTGTGCTTTTGTCACTTTCCGCAGTTGCTGCAATCAGCCTTCCTGCTTCGGCACAGACTCTGACGGTGGATGCCACCAGGGTTCTCTGCCACATCGAGCCGCTCATCTATGGTGCAGGAGCTGAAGATGTTAATCACGAAATCTATGGCGGCCTGTACGACCAGAAGATATTCGGTGAAGGATTCGAAGAGCCAGCGTTTTGCGACATCAAAGGCTTCAGGGCTTACGACGAGCGTTGGAGCATCACATCGGGAATGGCGCAGTTACAAACGTCAAACCACGGCAAGTTGATTTACGAGGAGAAGCAGCTTTCGAGCGGTTCGGTGGAAGTGGAATTCCGCATGGACGACCTGAATGCAATCGCCGGACTCATCGTTAATGTAAGTAACGCAGCCAATGGTGCCGATGCCTTCAACGGCTATGAAGTGGCGCTCAATGCACGCCTCGGCTCCTTCGTTCTCGGCAAGCATCAGCAGAATTGGCAGCCCATCTCGGACACTCCGATGAGTTTCAATCCCTTGGGTGACTGGAATAAACTGCGCGTCATCATCAATAAAGCGAAGCTCACCATATACCTAAACGGCGTAAAGATCAAGACCTATGAGGACACGAACAACCCTCTGACGTCCGGTTACATAGGTCTGCGCTCCTATGGTGGCTCGGCAACTTTCCGAAACCTCAAGGTTGCGGGGCAGGATGTGGCGTTCGAAAGCGACAGCCCCAACGTGTCTGGCATGTGGACAGCACTCGGCGAAGGAACCTTCGAACACGATTTTTCCGAGCCTTTTACCGGCAGATATGCGCAGAAGATACAAGGTGCTGGAGGGTCTGGCATTTATAACATGGGCCTCAATCGCTGGGGAATCGGCATCAATAAGGACGTGAAACTCAAGACTTCGCTGTATCTGAAAGGGTCGGGTAGGGCGGAAGTTGCCCTGCAATCGGCAGACGGAAGCAAGGAATATGCTCGTGGGGAGATAAACGGCATCACGGAGAACTGGCAACGTTTCGACGTCGAGATGACTCCCAACGACAGCGACCCGAAGGGACGTTTCCTGCTGCAACTCGCGGAAGAGGGTAGCATCTGGGTCGATCAGGTGTTGCTCTGTACCGACTCTTACCCGTTCCGTTCGGACATCACAGAGGCTTTCCGGCAGCAGCACCTTACCTTCCTCCGTTATGGCGGCACGATGGTTAATGCGGCGGAATACATGACTCGGAACATGACAGGCAGTCGCCTCGAGCGTCAACCTTATTATGGGCATTGGTATCGCTACGCCACGAACGGCTTCGCAATACCCGAATTCGTCGAGTTTGCCAGGCTTGTTGGCACAGAACCTTGCTTCGCAATCAACATCGAGGACAATCCCGATGACGTGCTTGCCCTGCT
>CACXUA010000047.1 GCA_902770725.1 uncultured Bacteroidales bacterium
TCTGAGGGCCTTCGACCTCTGTGTTCAGCAGGCTGGCCTCAAGCCCGATGAGATGGATGTCTGGGGCGAGCACAACTGGCACAACAACCTGATGGCCGTGCTCAGCGTGGGCGTGGCAAAGTTGATGAGCCGACAAAACCTCGAAGCCGTTATCAGGATGCGGCTCCCGAACTACTCGCAGACCGAAGACTGCAAGAAGCTCATCGACTACTTCTACGACAAGTACTCTGCCGACACAGGCTTCATGAGCGCAAGTCTCAGGGACATCAATGCCCGAGCGCAAGAACTCCCCCTAAAGGGGGCCGATGCCGACTCTGATCTCGACCGCTTGACGGTCGACTGGAACCTGCCTCAGTTGCCCAGCAAATTGCCGCGACTCATTCATCTCCTCATCAAGCCCTTTCCGAAGGAGTACCACCCCGTGCTCGCCGTGACCGCCTGCGTCATCCTCGGAGCCATCGCCAGCCATTTCCGCAGCACCTACATCGACGGTCGCACCATTGCCGCAAACCTCTATGCCGCCATAATCGCCGAGTCGGGCAAAGGAAAATCGTGGGTTACCATGCTCTTCGAAATCATGTGCCGCCACACTCTGCAGACCTGGGACGAGCAGGAGTGGAAGAAGGTACGCGAGAATCAGGAGATGCGCGACAAAATGTCGAACGCCAAGGACAAGCCCGCAAAGTACCACCCAAAACTCCGCATCATGGAGACGATGTCGAAAACCTCGCTCCTGGAAGTGCAGACCAACCTCGGCGACAACGGCATGATACTCTGCAACTACACAGAAAGCGACGAGCTGGCAAACGCCTCCAGAGCACAGTTCTCGAACATCTCCGTCCTGCTCCGCAAAGCTTGGGACCTCGACACGCACCGCCAGTTCTATATGAGCGAAGCCTCCTGCAACACGCAGACCAAACTGAACGCCGCAATCCTGCTCACAGGTACGCCGAAATCGGTAATCTCACGGCTCTTCGCCGATACCGAGTCGGGCATGATGCAAAGGTTCGTGCCAATGTTCATGCCGACCCTGAAACGCACCTTCCGACCCCCGAAATTCATGCCTCTCAACTCAGACGAGGAGACAGAACGCGACGCCCTGCTCATGAAACTCTGGCAGAAAGACCTCTCGCTGGGAGACGCCACCCTGCACCTCGACATGCCCAAGACACAGAAGATGATCTGCGAGTGGTACGACATACTGGAGGAATCCTATTCTGACGGAAAAATGAGCGAGGCCGAAGCCGACCTGAGCCACCGCATAGGACAGTTCATGCAAAGGGCAGCCATCCCCTTCGTGGCCCTCTACGAAGAGGAGCAGAAGGAAGTCATCGACCTCGTCCGTTGGCTCGGCGATTTCGCCTACAGCAACATCTGTTACATCTTCGCCTCGCGTGTGGCTCAAGACATGAAGGAATCGGAAGACATGCTCAATAACCACCGCAAAACACGGTCAACAGTTGAACCGCTCCTTGACCTCATGCCTGAAATCTTCACCCTCCAGCAGTTCCGCGAAGAACGCATTCGCCAAGGGCAGAGTCCCGAAGTCAAAGTGCTCCTCCACCGCTACACAGTAAAAGGCAAAATCCAACGAATGGAAAAAGGCGTTTATCGAAACCTGACAAAAACAGCCCCCAAATAAGGCAGAAAATGGATTAAGGGATAAGGATTAGAGAATAATCTTTATTCTTTAATCCTAAAATTTTGTGGTTTGGATGGTTTTTCGTATTTTTGCAAGCAAAAAGAGATACTGTAATGTTATACGCGATTGCCCATTTCTTGAGAGACAGGATGCCATGGGTGTGGGACCTTGTTGATGCCATTAACTCCTGGCTATTCTCGCTCAGGTACGGCAGGAAGTTGCATGCCGTTGAGGAGACTGTTCTCAAGAAATACAGCCAAGAGACGGGCTTCAAGGTTTGCCGTATGAGAGAGGTTGATGTCGCAAGGATTGTTGAGTTCTTCGCCAGACAACCGGAGGAGGCTTTCACTTACTTCAAACCTCATAAGTTCGATGCGAAGTCCGTCATGAAGTTGCAGAAGAACAGGTCGTTTCTGGCTTATCTCCTTGTGGACGAGAGCAAGATTGCGGGCTACTGTTTCAACCGTTCGTTCTTCCACGGGAAAGGTTTCCGAGGCAGGATGGTGGATGCGGATTATCGAGGCAAAGGCTTGGGCACCCTGATGAACAGACTGCTGAATGAGATTGGTTTTGGCATAGGACTGCGGCTCTTCGAGACGGTTTCGAGGGACAATGTAGCATCGTATCGCTCCGCAATGTCGGCAAGCAACGTGAGAGTATTGAAAGAACTCGAGGATAACGAGTTGTTTCTTGAAATAGTAAATCGTTAGTTGTTAGCGTCAACGTTTTAAAATCATGATTTTAAAGTGGATTTTCGATAGAGTTGTTTCTTTCATTGGCCTGCTCTTCTTGTGGCCGGTGCTGCTGGTTGTAGCGGTTCTGATCAAGATGAAGATGCCTGGTGGGCCTGTGCTTTTCGTGCAAAAACGTGTGGGGAAAGACGGCAAGCTGTTCAAGTGCCATAAGTTTAGGACGATGGTGAATAACGCTAACGATGACGATAACGTTGACCTTAACGCTAACGATAACCATAACCTTAACCTTAACGAAAACAAAAACGAAAACAAAAACAAAAAGGATAACTGGTCGACGGTGAGTGTGGCGGGGGACAATCGCATTACGCCGCTTGGAGCAAAACTGCGTCACTATAAACTCGACGAGTTGCCGGGACTGTGGGATGTGCTTATTGGCAATATGAGCTTTGTCGGGCCTCGTCCTGATGTGCCTGGATATGCGGATAAGTTGGAAGGCGAAGACCGCGATGTGCTGAAGCTGCGGCCGGGCATCACGGGACCTGCTACGCTGAAGTACCGACTGGAAGACGAGTACCTCGCAAATGCGAGGGAACTCGTTTCTAACGCTAACCATAACGTTCTTGGATGCTCTAGCACAACTCCGCCTGCGCCTGAGCACCAACTGGAGCGCAAGAAGGCGCGAGTGCAGTCGCGGAAGAACTTTAACGAAGTAAGAAGTAAGACGGAAGAAGGAAGATGTCTTCCAAAGGAAGAAATTGATAGAATGACTGATCAGGAATTGGCGGTGTGGTATAACGACAATGTGATCTATCCGGACAAGGTGCGGCTGAACCTGTACTACTACCGCCACTATTCGTTCTGGAAGGACATCGAGATGATTCTCTGCACGGTGCTGGGAAGGAAGATGAAGTACGCAGGGGAGGTGATTTAGTTTAGAGGTTTGAGGTTATGGGTTATAGGTTATAGGTGATAGGTTATAGGTGATAGGTGAGAGATAAAAGATAAAAGTTTAGAGGTTATGGGTTATAGGTTATAGAAATGGAAGAAAAGAAGTTTTCGTTTGAGGGATTGGAGGTTTACTCTGCTGCAAGGTTGCTTGTGCGAGATGTTTATCGCTTACAACACAAATTCCCGAAATATGAAATATATGCTTTGGGTGATCAGGTAAGGCGTTCGGCATCTTCTGTGACTTCTAACATTGCTGAAGGTAGTGGTCGCAATTCTTTTAAGGAAAAAACTCATTTTATAGAAATTGCTTATGGCTCATTGATGGAAGCTTTTAGCCAATTACAAATTGCTCAAGATCTGGGTTATCTGACAGAACAAGATATTGATACAATCAGACCGCAGTTTATAAGTGTAGCTAAAATGCTTTCAGGATTGAAGAGCTTTTTTGATAAGAAAATATAAAGGTTATAGGTGAGAGGTTATAGGTGAGAGGATTCTTAACGTTGACGATGACAATTAACGATAACGTTTACTGTTTACTGTTTACGGGTTCTTTGACTCTTTAGAGCAAAGGCGCACTGATAAGGTGCGGAACTTGCATGCTTTAGCAGCTTCCGCCTGCGCCTGAGGCATTTGCCGAAGAAGGCGCGATTTTAGTCGCGGAAAGTGGTTAGCGGTTAGGGTGTAGCGATTAGGGTCTTGAGTCTGGTGTCTTTATCTGTAAGGTCGAATATTTCGACCATACAAGAAGAGGAAGAATTGCTGTAGAAACCAATAATCTATCGCTATCTGCATATTCACCCCAGTATGGAATGGCGTGTGCAACCCAATCTGACCCAACCATCAAATACCCCACAAGCACCCCACAAGTACCCCACAAGTCACAAAAAGGTTGGGGAGAATGTTTTGCGATTAATCAAAATCATTGGGGACCAACAGCTTTCCCTGAAGGAATTGCTTTCTGCTCATGAACTAAAAGACCGCAAGAATTTCTTGGAACGTTTCCTTTATCCGGCTATTAACGAGGGCTATATCCGCGCTCTCTATTCTGACAAACCTCGCCATCCCCGACAAAAGTATGTGCTGACAAAATTGGGAATGACTATTTTAAACGATGACAGTTAACGTTGACAGTTAACGTTCGTAGATGCTCTAGCACTACGGCGCGCTTTTAATGCGCGGAAGACAGTTAACGATGACTATTACCTCACACAGATTTCACAGATTTCACAGATATATTGATGATAAGTTGAGATTTTTTTGAGGTACTTCTGAAAGTGTACTTTCAAGATACCTCCAAACAATATCAACCTTTGTTTACAACAAAGTAATCTTCTCAAGATTGTCATCAATATAAAAAGAACAATCTGTGGTATCTGTGGTATCTGTGCGAGAATAATATAAGATTGACGTTGACGGTTGACGCTAACGGTTGACGGTGACGATGAGAGGTGAGAGGTAAGAGGTTAGAGGTCAGAGGTGAGAGGTTAGAGGTAAAAGTTTGAGGAGCTATTGATTTCATTTAGGCTATTAAAATTCTTTATAATTTTGTGTATATTATAAAGTTTTTGTACCTTTGCGGTGGATTTTGGATGAAAATTGAAAGTTGTACTTGCGATTTTGAAGGAAATTCATGAATTAAGAGAGAGAAAGATGACATAAAGCCATGTTAGACCGTATCATTAAAATCAGCAATGAGTTGGACGAGAGCATTTTCCTCTTTGGCGCTCGTCAGACGGGGAAATCTACTGTTTTGAGGCAGCAATTTCCTGATGCTGTCTATATCGATTTGCTCAACACGGATATGAGGGGGCGTTTGAGTCGTCGTCCTGCTCTTCTCTATGAAATGCTTCATGATAAGGTATCTGGAACGCTTGTCATCATCGATGAGATTCCAGAAGTGCCTGAACTGCTCAACGAGGTGCATCGTCTGATTTCGGAATGTTCGCTCAAATTCATCTTGTGCGGTTCGAGCGCGAGAAAGCTGAAACGGAAAGGACATAACACTTTGGGGGGTCGAGCTCTTCCTGTCTTCCTTTATCCGTTTGTCAGTGCGGAGATTCCTGATTTCGACATAGATCGGGCCGTGAACTATGGTATGGTGCCCTCTCACTATCTTGCGGGGAATCCTCTTCGCAGACTTGCAGCCTATATCGAGGTGTACCTGAAGGAGGAAATCAAGGAGGAGGCTTTGGTGAGGAACCTTGGTTCGTTCCAGCGATTCCTCGAGGTGGCTGCTCTGACTAATGGTGAGATGATCAACAATAACAACATCGCTCAGGACTGTGGTGTGAGCGCTACAACAGTCAGCTCGTATTTCGATATTCTGGAGGACACACTCATCGGCTATCGTATTCCTGCTTTTCGCAAGGTGATGAAAAGGAGATTGGTTGGGGCGCCTCGGTTCTATTATTTCGATGTCGGAGTGGCTAACCATTTGTTGCACAGGAAGGAATTGGTTCGAGGGACGACTGAGTATGGTCATGCCTTCGAGCACCTGGTGATGCAGGAACTTTATGCCTACCTTCACTATCATCATTCGGATGAGCAACTGACGTACTGGCGTACTTATACTGGCATAGAGGTTGATGCTGTCATTGGTGATGCTAGGGCAAATCTGTGGAGGAGGTGATGCCGAGGCATTTGAAGGGGTTGAAAGCCTTTGGCGAGGAACATCCCCAGAGTCGCCGCATCATGGTGTCGCTCGACCCAATCAATCGTCGCATCGGCGAAGTGGAATGCTTCTATGTGATGGATTTCTTTAAGATGTTGTGGAAAGGGATAATGATAACGTTGACAGTTAACGATGACGGTTGACGATAACGTTGACGATGACAGTTAACGATGACGATGACAATTAACGATAACGATGACGATGACAGTTAACGTTGACAGTTAACGATGACAATTAACGTTGACGATGACAATTAACGATAACGATGACGATATGGGTAGGTCAAGAAATTTTAGGGAATATGCTGTGTGGAAGGATGCTGTAGCTTATGCAACCTTTGTCTATGAAGCCACATCGAAAATGCCGTGGTTAACTTCGTTGACGTTTTTGACACGACTCGACAAAGTTCAAACGAGTTTGACTCTGTGCTCACTGCTCCAAAAGTTCGAGAAGAAGGGGCTTAGTGACCAGTTGCAAAGGGCTGTGATTTCAATCAGTTCTAATATAGCAGAAGGGTCAGCAAGGCCTACTGATGCAGATTTCGCCCATTTCCTTGACATCGCTCTTGGCTCTGCTTTTGAAGTGGAAACGCAACTAGTCATAGCTAAAAGCATTGGATATTTGGATGAGAATCAATATCAAGAGTTAATTACAAAGCTTTCAAGTGTTGAGCGCCAATTAAATGGTTTAATAAATACAATTAGAAATAGTTAACGTCAACTGTTAACGTCAACGTTGATTCTATGACAAAGTCGGAGATTTTATTTTTTGAGTTGTTGCAGGTTTGCACTGGGGCGCGGGACTGCTTGAAGCGGACCTATTCCGACGAGGATTGGGAGGGGGCGCTGCAGATTGCTCGGGAGCAGACGGTGACGGGTGTGATGATGACGGCTCTGGAACGGTTGCCGAAGGAACAGCTCCCCTCGAAGGTTATGCTGCTGCAATGGCTGGGGCTGGGGCAGATTGTGGTGGACAACTCCAAGAAGCTGGCGGATGCTAGTCGGGAGGTGATTCGGTATTTCCGCGAGAATGGCTTCGCTTGTCATATCCTGAAGGGTAGCTCTGTGGCGCGATACTATCCTGTGCCGCTGCGTCGCACTTCGGGTGATGTGGATGTGTGGCTCGATGGGACGCGTGAGGAGATCTACGACTTTGCCCGCAAGTTCGACAAGGACGGCAAGCTGTATGGCGTGAACTATCATCATATTCACTTCCATTTGATGGACGATGTGCATATTGAGGTGCATATCTGGCCTTCGAGCCTGAGCAGTCCTCTCAGGAATCGTCGTCTGCAGAAGTTCTGTAACTTGCATAGGCCTACGATGGATACGGATATGCCCAGCTTGGCTTTCGACAGGGTGTTCATCCTGCTGCATGGCTTCCAGCATTTGTGCGGACATGGGGTTGGACTCAGGCAGTTGATGGACTATTACTATGTTTTGAAGCAGAGTTTCAACGTTGACGATGACGTTAACGAAAACGATGAGTGGCGGAGGGAATCTGTCTATTGGATTACGCAACTTGGCATGAAGCGTTTTGCTGAGGGACTGATGTGGGTGTTCCAACGAGTCTTCGGTATGGAGGAGAAATACTTGCTGTTCAAGCCGAACGAGAAGGAGGGCAAGTTCATCATGGAGGAGGTGATGCAGACGGGCAACATGGGACACAGCGAAACGAGGAACTGGGGCTCGCTGAAGACGCCTCTGTCGAGGTTCTTCTACAACCTGCGTCGTGACCTTCATCTTGCCACACATTATCCTCACGAAGCTCTTTGGCAGCCGTTCTTCTCGCTGTGGACGTATGCATGGCGAATGCGGAAAGGACTGCTGAAAGATGGTGGGGACTGAAGGCTGACTGGGAAGAAATTACTATAGAAAACAAAATAAACATATACGCAAGATGGCTGAAAGAAAAATGATTTATCTGTGCCTGGCTCACATGAGCGAGAATGGTATGGAACAGAAGTATGTGAAAGAAGCATTCGACACGAACTGGGTAGTGCCGATGGGACCTAACGTGAATGCGTTCGAAGAGGATCTGGAGGAGTTCGTTAACGATAACGATAACCCTAACGATAACGAATTCCGCGCATTAAAAGCGCGCCTTTGCTCTAAAGAGTCAAAGAACCCTAACCCTAACAAAAGCATGAGGGAGGTGGTGTGTCTGGCTTCGGGTACTGCTGCGGTGCATCTGGCTCTGATAGCGTGTGGCGTGAAGGCTGGAGACGAGGTGCTGGTGCAGAGTTTCACGTTCTGTGCGTCGTCGCATCCCATCACGTATCTTGGTGCAAAGCCGGTGTTCGTGGGCTCTGAGGGGGAGACATGGAACATGGACCCTGAGCTACTGGAGGCTGCCATCATCGACAGAAAGGCTAAGACGGGGAAATATCCGAAAGCGATTGTGCCGGTTGCGCTTTATGGTATGCCGTATCGCATCGACGAGATTATGGCTATTGCTGACAAATATGGCATCCCCGTGATAGAAGATGCTGCAGAAGGCATGGGCTCTCGCTTCGATGGACGGGTGCTGGGAACCTTCGGCAAGTATGGCGTGCTATCCTTCAACGGCAACAAGATGATCACCACATCTGGTGGCGGAGCTCTCATCTGCCGCACCCAAGAGGATGCAAACGATATCATGTGGTATGCTACTCAGGCGAGGGATGCCTATCCCTACTATCAGCACTCTGCTATCGGCTTCAACTACAGGATGAGCAATGTCTGTGCTGGAATCGGTCGCGGACAGATGACTGTGCTGAAGGAGCATATCGCTCATCACAAACATGTGCAGGCTCTGTATGAGGAACTGCTGAAGGATGTGCCTGGCGTGCATATCCACAAACAGCCTGATGACCCTCGCTATGATGCCAATTTCTGGCTCTGCGCAGCCACAATTGACCCAGAGGTGAGGATTCAGGGACAAGAGAATGCCTACAAGGAGGTGGTGAAGACTGCTGTGGGTGGTGCTGCTGGCGTGATACACGCTGTGGATTGTGCCACTACGGATTGTCAGCCCAATGAGAATGTAGAGGCGCTGCGTGTGTTCATGCTGGAAAAGAAAATCGAGTGCCGACCTCTGTGGAAGCCTATGCATTGTCAACCCGTCTATCGTGCTCCGCTAAATGAAGAATTAAGTGTCAAGAATGAGGAAATGCCTAATGGCATTATCTGTCAGACATCAGGAACGAGTGTAGCCTACACACGTGGTACGGAAGAGGAACTGTTCAAAGTTGGTTTCTGCCTCCCAGCCGGACCATATGTGACGGACGAGGACGTGAAGTATATCGTGGATTGCATCCGCGAAGCAATAGTATAATTCGCTTGAACAACAGGTTCCAGTAGCTTGCGAATCATTGCCCGATGTACCTCAGGAAACGGTCGGGGAAGTAGTTCATGATGAGCTGGTCGGGGAACTCTGTCTCCTGTAGCAACGGCCAGATGAAGCTGTAGTCGGCTATAGCGTAACTGATGTGGGCGTCGCTGCTCAGCACGACTGGCACTTCGTACTGCTTACAAAGGCGCAGTATCTCGAGGTTGTTTCTGAGGGCTGTCTCCTTGTTTCGGTTGGGATTCAGGCTGCTGTTGTTTATCTCGAGAAGGGTCTTCGACTCTTTTGCTGCCAGGACAATCGGCTCGAACAGGAGTTCTGCGGTGCCATCGCCAGGATGCGAGATGATTTGCGTCCACGGATTACGGATAGCGTTTATCATGCCTTGGGTGTTCTCCTCGACGGTGCCGCCTTCCCAGCAGAGCAGATGAATGCCTGCGATACGGATATCGAGCATCTTGTAGTAGTATTCATCGAGGTCGAGCGTACCCTTTGTAACGGGGCACTACATGCAGGTTGCGGAAATAGATGGGGTTGCACGTTCCGGGAATGCCTGGAGCATGTTCCGTGATGCCCAGGATATCGAGATTCTTTTGCTGAGCCGCTGCCACCATCTCCTGCAAGGTGCTGTAGGCGTGACCGCTCATTACGGTGTGGGTGTGGACGTCAAGTTTCAATTCATGTTTCATAATACACAATTCATAGTATCAGTGAAGGTTTGACCTTCAAATGTAATAGCATAAGCGTGGAGCATCAGCCTTCCTCCACTCTTTCCATAAAGTCTGTCGCCGACTATCGGGTTGTTAAGTCCTTGTGGATGAGCGCAGTGAACGCGAAGCTGATGGGTGCGGCCAGTGATAGGACTGAGCTCGAGGAAAGCATGTCCGTCCCTGTTTGCGAGGACTTTGTAATGCGTTTCGGCAGGCTTCCCATGCTCTCTATCCACCATCTGTCGAGGGCGGTCGTCGATATCGGGACGCAGAGGAAGACTTATGGTTCCCTCTTGTCCGACTGGCATCTCCCTTTCGAGCAAGGCATGATAGACCTTGTGGATCTGTCGATGCAGGAAGAGGTCTTGCAACTCGTGGTACTTCTCCTCGGTCAACGCGACAAGCATCAAGCCACTTGTATCCATATCGAGCCGATGCACAATGAGGGGTCCTTTTGCCGATGAAATGGCGCTTTTTATTGCATCTTGCACGTTAGGAAGGCCGTCCTTGCCTGGCACAGAAAGCATCCCTGCAGGCTTACTCACCACAGCCAACTCGCCATCATTATATATAATGTGTAGCTGCGCGAGCAGTTTCTCCTGGTCTGCAAGCAAAGGATTGGGTTCTACATCGAGTCCCTCGAGCATGTGCGTGAGGATGGGAAGGCATTTGCTTCGGCAAGCGGGATAGTAATGTCCGTCGAGTCTGACCTCGTTTGTTGGCGAAGCTCCCACCCAGAACTCAGCCATACAAAGTGGTTGCAGACCTTCTTTATAAGCCGCTTGGAGCAATCGTGGTGCGCAACACTCCCCTGCCCCAGATGGCGGAATGGCAGGAGCAAAGAGGTCCAGTAACGACTTCTCTTCGCCTCGTGCATTGAGGAAGGTGAACTGGCGGAACAACCATTGCTGCAAGGCGATGCTGCGCTCATGCCTTTCTTGCTGCAGCTGGGCTATCTCTGCTTGTTGCTCTCGCAACTGCGTTTCGTCATCAAACACACGCTGCTCCCAAGCTTGCCGCAGTCTGCGATACTCTGCCTTCTGGTGTTGGCTCTCCTTAATAAGGTTTTGTTCATTTTTGCCCAATTCATCGACAGAAATCGATTCTCGCTGAGCATCACGCTCTGCCTTGCTTCGCAGCATAAACTCCTTGTATGCAGCAAGTTCTTCGTCCATCTTCGTTCGCAAAGGGCTCGGGCTTAATGAACTCTCGAGATGTGCAATCCGACGATTGATGTCGCTAATGGCAGCCTCTTCCTCTTGGAAATAACAGCCCGGAGACATGAGGTCGAAGACTGGTGGAACGAAGTATTCGTGCTGAGTTTTGCCGTCAAGTGTGCCGGAGAAGGCAGCGAGAAAGCCCAATCCATTTACCATTGACGATTTACCATTTACCATTTTTACGACAAGTACGCCGAGCATCTTTCCCTTTTGCAACTCATCGTGCCACTCCTTTCGCTGACTGATATAGCGTCGCACCTCGTTTGCAGCGGCTACACAGAGCGGGTGTGGTTCGTAGCAGAAGGGAAAGGTGAACTGCTTCGGAGCGTTTGTCGTCAGGACGCGAGGCGGTAAGGGATGAACAGTTACAGCCATAGCACACCCTCCGGTCCCATATTAAAGAGCAAATCTACGATGCTGAGGTCGGGCAAGAACCCGTGTCGCGAAGCAAACATCTGGTAGTAAGGAGAAGACTCTCTCCTGCCCTCCGTTAAAGGGGGAGCGTCCTCAAAAGCAATGGTTCGCGTAACGGGCTTCTCAATATCGAGCAGCGAGGCAACCAACATCATCAGTTCCTCGTTGAAATCAGCCAGGAAATCCCACTTCTTTTCATAAAAAGGGGCGAATTCATCGGCATAATACTCGAAGAAAGGTGACTGCCTGTAACTGCTCTCGAGGGCAACCCAATGCTGATGTCTCCAGTTGCCATGATCGCTGATTCGCACGTCGCGCATCAAAGTCTTGCCTTCCATCTTCACAACAGGAACAGTGAGGGCAAGCGATCCGTTCGGGCTGTCTATCCAACAACGATTGCGAAGAGTTTGCTTCACGAAGTGGTCACAAACTTCGAGCCGCACTTCATCACTGCGATAGTAAGCGCTATAGTGGGAAACAGGAGCGAGATAACAGCAAGGCAGAACCATTGAACATTGACAATTGAAACATTGACCGTTTCTCCCCCTAAAGGGGGTTGGGGGGTCTTTACTTGATGTTGTCAACCAACGAAAACAGGCGATTCCATCGAATGTGATGGCCGCTGAACCATGTTCTGTCTGCGTCTGTGCTGAGCCAGATAAAGATAGGTTTGCCCACGATATGATCCTCGGGAACGAAGCCCCAGTAGCGCGAGTCGGCAGAACAATGGCGATTGTCGCCCTGCATCCAGTAGTAATCCATCTGGAAGGTGTATTCCGTAGCCTTCTGTCCATTGATGAGGATGTCGCCGCCGTCAGTTATCTTCAGGTCGTTGCCCTCATAAACACGGATGGGACGCTCGTAAACAGCGATGTTGTCCAACGTCAGTTTGATGCTCTCACCCTTCTTCGGAATCCAAATCGGGCCGTAGTTGTCGCAAGTCCAGCCTGTATAAGCGTTCTGCGGATACAGTCCCATGTCGCGACTCTCAATGGGAGTGATGCTTTCCACATACTCCGTGTGAGCCTCCAGACCCTTCTTTGCCTCGGCAGTAAGGGGTATCTCGCCGCTTGCATACAAGTCCTTCACGTCCTTGACACTCAGGCCAAGTTCATAGATGAGGGCATCTGGGAGATAATTTGTCTTGAGCTGAACGTGGTAATTGAACTGCACATTCTTGGGCGCAGGGTTCTCCTTGCCATCCAGATAGACTACTCTGTCTCGTATCTCGAGCGTTTGTCCAGGAAGTCCGATGCAACGCTTCACGTAGTTCTCACGACGGTCAACAGGACGCCAAGACACTTCTCCGTACTCTTGCGGAGCGAGTCGAATGTACTGACGACCCAGCTCATAACAGGTGTTGTAGAACTGTCTCTGCTCCAACGGAGACATATCTTTCGGTTGGGGCAGCGTGCCAGTCTGCTGCTGGTAGAGGCCTGCACCATAGCCATAACACATGGCATAGTACTCGGTCTGGTACCTTACGTTGCTAACGATGGTGTCGCCTGCGGGATAGTTGAACACGACGATGTCGTTGAGCTGAACTGGCTTGGGCGTCACTCTCTTGTACTTCCATTGCGGCCACTCGATGTAGCTCTTGCCACCAAAGGGCAGCGTGTGCTGACAAAGCGGCATGTGGAGCGGGGTCTGAGGCACGCGAGGTCCGTAGCTCATCTTGCTTACGAGCAGATAATCGCCAACGAGCAGACTCTTCTCGAGCGAACTCGATGGAATGGTGTAATTCTGGAAGAAATAGATGTTGACGAAGTAAACAGCCACGAGAGCAAAGACGATTGCATCGACCCAACTCATCAAAGTCCTTACAACGGGGTTCTCCGCATCCTTCCACCACGTCCAGGGAATGCGACGAGTGACGTATGCGTCGAAGATGAAAGGCACGATGATGAGTCCCCACCAGGCATCAACCCAGTAGAGGAAGGCAATGTAGAGGGCGATTGCGACGATGGCTTTTGCCCAATCTTTCTTGGTAGCTTGGTATTTTTTCTTCTTTGTCATTGTTGTTATAATAGTGATGAATTAAAAACTGAACAGGTCGGACATGGTGAGCAGGCCTGTGTGGTCTTTCGTATATTCTGCAGCCAGGACAGCTCCCATCGCGAAGCCTCGACGGTTGTGGGCATCGTGGGTGATGGTTATCATGTCCTCGGGAGAGTCGTAAGTAATGGTGTGAATGCCTGGCACCTCTTTCTGGCGGATGTCGTCGATGCGGAGCACCTCAGGTTTTGTCTCGTGAAGTCCCCAACGCTGCTTGCGGTCGATGTTCTCCACAATCTGCTCTGCCAGCGTGATGGCTGTGCCTGATGGGGCATCGAGCTTGTGGATGTGATGCGTCTCAACGAGGTTGACGTCGTACTGCTCAAAGCCGTTCATGATTTTGGCCAAGTATTTGTTGACTGCCGAAAAGATAGCTACACCCACACTGAAGTTGCTGGCCCAGAAGAGTGTCTTGCCCTCGTCGCTGCAAGCCTTGCGCACTTCTGCCTCATGCTCCTTCATCCAACCGGTACTTCCACTCACCACCTTGACGCCTGCAGCCCATGCCTTGAGGTAATTATCGTAGGCTGTCCAGGGCGTAGTGAACTCGATGGCAACATCTGCACTTGCAAATGCGGGGCTATTAAACTCGTCTTGATTGTCGATATCGATAATGCTGACGATTTCATGACCACGCGAAATGGCTATTTCCTCTATCATACGGCCCATCTTGCCGTACCCTATAAGTGCTATTTTCATACGTTATTAAATAAATTTCATGCAAAAGTACTGCTTTTCGCCCAATTTTGCGTACTTTTGTTTCACAAAATAAGTTAACAGAGCCAAAATAAGTATGGAACGCCTGCTCCACTACGTCTGGAAGCACAAGATATTGCCCCTGAAACCACTCATCACGGAGGATGGGCAGACGGTCGAGGTCATCGATCCTGGTTTGTACAATCACAATCAGGGTCCCGACTTCTTCAATGCGAAGATTCGGCTGGCTGGAACGGTCTGGGCAGGCAATGTCGAGGTGCATCTTCGCTCGTCGGATTGGTACAGACACAGCCACGAGAGCGATCCTGCCTACAATAGCGTCATCCTGCACGTCGTGGGAGAGATTGACGGAGAGGTCAGGACGCAGGAAGGAAAGGCACTTCCGCAGGTCCGGCTCGACATTCCTGAGAGCATCGTGCAGAGTTACGAAGAGCTCTGTCGAACTGAGGATTATCCCCGATGTCACCGCATAATTTCCTCGATTTCATCGATAAAAGTGCATCAGTGGATGGATGCTTTGCTGGTCGAGAGGCTGAAGGAAAGGTCGGAGCTGGTAGCCGCAAGGGCTGAAAGGACTGGTGGCGATTGGGAACGTGCCACGTTTGTGACCCTGAGCAGGAGTTTTGGCTTCGGTCTTAACGGTGATGCTTTCGAGCGTTGGGCCATGCGGATTCCACTTTCGGCAGCAGGCAAACATCGCGACGACCTGTTCCAAATCGAGGCGCTCTTCCTCGGTATGGCGGGCCTCATCGAAGACGTAAAAGCCGTCAAGAGCGAACAAGAAGTGGCACTTCTGCAGCAAGAGTTCGCCTTCCTCAAGCACAAATTCGGTCTGGGAGATGCGATGGAAAGGGCTGATTGGCGTTTCCTCCGAACCCGACCAAGCAACTTCCCCTCAATGCGAATCCTGCAGATTGCGGAGCTCTACCACAGCGGTCGAGCCCAGATGAGCAGCCTGCTGGAGGCAAAAAGCGTGGAGGAACTGCAAACTTGTCTGACGATAAAGGGAATGACGGCAGCCAGTCGTCGCCTACTTATTATAAATACTGTGGTGCCGCTGCTGTTCGCCTACGGTCGCCACACCAGCAACGAGGACATCTGCCAGCGTGCTATCCGGCTCCTGGAAACGCTTCCAGCCGAGAACAACTACATCCTGCGTCAGTGGCAAGACTGCGGTTTGAAGGTCACGACAGCAGCCGACAGTCAAGCCCTCATACAGTTGAAACGCCAATACTGCGACAGGACGGACTGCCTCAGATGCCGCTTCGGATACGAATACCTAAAGGGAAACAAATAAAGATAACACGATAAAACAGCCAACTACACAGGTGAAAATTCTCAACTTGACACGCCTAATCCTTTAAATGGTCATGAGTATTTAATTAAATGGTCATGAATATTTAATTAAATCATCATGAATATTTAACGAACTTAACGTGGCATGTTTGGCAAGGGACCTTGTGAAGTGGGGCAAACAGGCAGCACAAACAAACCAAAACGAAGAATGAAAGAATACGTTTACCAACTGAAGATGAAGGTTCGCGACTATGAGTGCGACATGGAGGGAATCGTCAACAATGCTAATTATCAGCATTATATGGAGCACACCAGGCACGAGTTCTTGCTCCAGACGGGCATCAGCTTTGCCGAGATGCTGGAGCAGGACATCGTCTCCGTCGTGGCTCGCATCACGATTGACTACAAGACACCGCTCCGAAGCCGCGATGAATTCGTCTCATGCCTCAATATAACTCAGGAAGGCGTCCGTTATATCTTCCATCAAGACATCTATCGCGCCAGCGACATGAAGCTGGCTGCCAAGGGAAAAGTGGACGTCGTCTGCCTCGTCAAGGGCAAGCTAAGCCGCTGCCCAGAACTGGAAGAGAAACTTGGCCTCCTCTAAATCTCCCCCTGAAGGGAGAGACTTAAGCCCTTCCCTTTAGGGGTGGGTTTGGGAGAGGCTTTAACAGAAAGACTATGACCGACCAGGAGACTCTATACATGATGGCTTTGACGCAGGTTCCTTCGCTGAGCCTGACGAACCTGCATCTGCTGATTCAGGAGCTGGGTTCGGCTTCTGCCATCTACGAAAACCGCAAGGACCTGAAGCAAGTTTTGCCGTCTGCATCGAAGAAATTTCTCGATGGAATGGGCGATTTTTGCAATTATCTGAGTCGAGCAGAGCAAGAACTCGAGTTCTGCCGAAAGGGTAAAATCCAGTGCCTGGGCTTGAACGACGAGGACTATCCCGAGCGACTCCGTGACTGCAACGACGCTCCTGTCCTACTCTACTATCGCGGCTCTGCCAATCTCAACACGCAACACATCGTCAGTATGGTGGGCACGCGGCAGATTACGAGCTACGGAAAGGACCTCTGCCGCTCGTTTGTCCGCGACCTGAAGCAGCTTTGTCCGGACGCTTTGGTGGTGAGCGGACTGGCTTACGGCGTGGATGTGAACTGTCATCGGGCTGCTCTGGAAGAGGATTTGGCGACTGTCGGCGTGCTGGCTCACGGGCTTGATCAGATATATCCGCGTCTTCATCGGGAGACCGCAAAACAGATGGTCGGTCAGGGCGGCTTGCTGACTGAGTTCATGTCGGCAACCGCGATTGACAAACGAAACTTCGTGCAGCGCAATCGCATCGTGGCAGGATTGTCGGATGCGGTCATCGTGGTAGAAAGCGCGACTAAAGGCGGCTCCCTCATCACCGCAGATATCGCCCTCAGCTACGACAGGCAAGTGTGGGCTTTCCCTGGTCGCATTCACGACAAATACTCGTCGGGATGCAACAAACTCATCTTCTCGAACACCGCTACGCTGTTGACCGGAGCCGAAGATTTCTGCCTGGCAATGGGTTGGACGAGTGATGAAGCGCATCGGAAACAACTCAGCGAAGGCATACAACAAGAGCTCTTCGCAGACAACTACACAGCCGAGGAACAAATTGTGTTACAGGCTCTTATGAAGGACGACAGCAAGCAAATCAACGTCCTTGCAGTCGAGACGAACATCCCGATTGGCGAGCTCTCCAGCCTCCTCTTTTCGCTCGAGATGAAGGGGGCAGTTCAAATGCTCGTCGGAGGTAAGTACAAATTGCGTCGATGAAGTCTTAGCGATGTGACATAAAGAACAAAAATAGGTCATTCGGCACATTCTAAGCTCAAGAAAAATGTGCAAAGTGATGAAATTTTCTGCAAAAAGTTTGCATTGAAAGGAAATATTTCCTACCTTTGCAAACGGCTAACATAAAAAAGGGAAAATGATAAGGGTTCCGACTTTGGCAGTTGGGATTCTTCTTTTTTTTCGTCTTTTGACAAAAGCCGACACTCTATATATATAGATAATGTATAACTAAAACATAAACAAATTAAATGGCTTACATGACACAAAAAGGCTACGACGAGCTCGTAGCAAAGTTACAGCACATGGAAAGCATCGACAGACCCGCAGCAAGCGCTGCCATCGCAGAGGCTCGCGACAAGGGAGACCTGTCGGAGAATGCTGAATATGATGCTGCCAAGGAGTGGCAGGGCAAGCTCGAGACAGAGATTGCTATGCTCAAGAAGACTATTATCGAGGCAAAGATTATTGACACCACGCACCTCGACACAAGCACAGTACAGATCCTCTCTACTGTCGAACTGCGCAACGTGAAGAACAAAATGACAATGAAGTACACGATTGTCAGCGCCACGGAGGCAGACCTCCGCAGCGGCAAGATAAGCGTGGAAACCCCTATTGCCAAGGGTTTGCTGGGCAAGAAGGTTGGCGACATCGCCGAAATCAAAGTGCCGCAAGGTACCATTCAGCTCGAAGTGGTAAGTATTTCGTTTGACTAAATGAAGTGATTCGCCAAATCGTAAATAGTAAATCGTCAAATCGTAAATAACAATGGCAAGTATCTTTTCACGTATTGTGGCTGGCGAGATTCCCAGCTACAAGATTGCTGAGGACGACCGTTACTACGCCTTCCTCGACATCAGCCCCTTGCAGAAGGGTCATACCCTCGTGATTCCTAAGCGAGAAGTGGACTATATCTTCGACCTGGAAGACGATGAACTCGCAGGACTTCAAGTGTTTGCAAAGAAGGTGGCACGTGCCATCAAGAAAGCCATCCCCTGTGTGAAGGTGGGACAATGCGTGCTCGGACTGGAAGTGCCTCATGCCCACATCCACCTCGTTCCCATGCAGAGCGAGGCCGACATGCGGTTTACCAACCCGCACCTCCAGCTCACACCAGAAGAGTTCGAACAGATAGCTGAGAGCATCAGAAAGGAATTTTAACCCTAACAACTAAACAAGATACATCATGAAAGCAAGAATCATCACCGCCGTAGCATTGCTCAGCATCGCTCTCGGCATACAAGCACAGAAACATGAATTCGCTAACTGGAAACGTTACGCTGATGCCAACAAGGAGCTTGGCGCTCCTGCCAAGGGCGAGAAGCGCGTCGTACTGATGGGCAACTCCATTACCGACGGCTGGCCTCGCACGCGTCCTGAGTTCTTCAAGGACAACAATCTCATCGGCCGCGGCATCGGCGGACAAACCAGCTACCAGTTCCTCCTGCGCTTCCGCGAGGACGTCATCAACCTGCAGCCCAAGGTCGTTGTCATCAACTACGGCACAAACGACATCGCTGAGAACACCGGAGCATACGACGAGGACTTGACCTACGGCAATGTTCTCTCGATGGTTGAGCTCGCCAAGTATCATAAGTGCAAGGTCATCCTGACCAGCTGCCTCCCTGCTGGCGGCTTCAGTTGGCGTAAATCGATAACCGACAGCATGGACAAGATACGCAAGCTCAATGCTCGTGTGCAGGCTTATGCAAAGGCCAACAAGATTCCATACGTCGATTACTTCAGCGCAATGGTGAATGAAGAAGGCACAGCCATGAAGGCAGAACTGGCCAACGACAATCCTGGAGTACATCCCAATGCCAAGGGCTACGA
Source organism: uncultured Bacteroidales bacterium (assembly GCA_902770725.1). GTDB lineage: Bacteria > Bacteroidota > Bacteroidia > Bacteroidales > Bacteroidaceae > Physcousia. The sequence continues at coordinate 19,362 of CACXUA010000047.1, forward strand.
GGTCATGCAGCACCTGCTGCTGCCCGTCATTAAGAAACTTCGCTAACACATCTCATGGCAGACAACAAGTATTGTCTCATTCTGGCTGGAGGCAACGGCAGTCGTCTCTGGCCTATCAGCCGAACAGTAAAGCCCAAGCAGTTCCTCGACCTCTTTGGCACGGGGCGCACCTTGCTGCAGCAGACGTACGACAGAGTCGCTAAGTTCATCGACCCGTCGCATATCTACGTCAGCACGAACGTGGTGTACCTGCCACTTGTCTATGAACAGTTGCCCGAGGTGGACGACATGCACATCCTGGAAGAGCCGCTGCGCAGAGGCACATTGGCAGCTGTGGCATGGGGCTCGGTGTTCATCGCAACACAAGATCCGCAGGCAACACTGTTCGTCACACCTTCCGACCAACTCATCCTGAAAGAGGAAGAGTACCGGCAGGACGTGCTCGACGGACTGGAGTTCGCCAGTGAAAACGACGGACTTCTCGTGATGGGCATCACGCCTTCGCGACCTGAAACGGGCTACGGCTACATCCAGATGAACGATGACGAGCCGCTCAGTCACGACATCTTCCCCGTGAAATCATTCACCGAGAAGCCCAACGACGAGTTCGCCAACATCTTCATGCAGGAAGGCAACTTCCTTTGGAACACCGGCTTGCTATGCTTCAGCAGTCGCGTCATGCTGGACAATCTGTTCATGCTCGTGCCTGAGTATCGCATCGAGATACCCCGCATGATGGCAGAAGCCGAGAGTGCCGACCCGAAACTGGTGCCCGAGAGCTTCAACGTGCTGCCCAACTACAACATGGACGTCAGCATCCTGGAGCGCAGCGAGCACGTCTATGTGCAGCGCGGACACTTCGGCTGGGCCGACATCGGCACGTGGGCAAGCATCGGCAAGGACGCTCCGAGCGACGACGAAGGCAACGTCCTGATGGGCACCAACGCATATCTATACGAGTGCTCGGGCAACATCATACGCTTGCCGGAAGGTCACACAGCCGTCATAAAAGGGCTGAAGGACTACGTCATTGCAGAAGAGGGAGAGTTCCTCATGATTTGTCCGCGCCACGACGACGCAGCAATGCGCCGCATGCACACCGACACAAAGTTCGGCGACACTAAGAATTAAGAGCTTCTTTCACTTGTTCGGCGTCCACAAAGACATTCCGAACAGGTTTATCATCACGGATAACGTCTTCCGTCCAGTTGGGTTCATTGAAGAACTCATTGGGTTGGAAGACGTGCAGTTTATAGAACTTCGTCAGGTTTAGGCGAAGTTCTGTTGTTATTGCGGGCTTGAGGGAGAAGGGTTTATCCTGCTTCCAAGCGATAGCTTGCACGCAGAGACGCTCCAAATCGTTGACTTGCGAGCGGTCGAAAGCCTCGACGAAAAGCTTGCTGTTGGGTTCTATGATGCCCGAGAAACGCAGTCGCCAGCTCGCACCCTCCGCGCTCATCAGCGAGACTTGCATGTAGTAGTTGCTGTCGTTCACGAGGTACGACTCGAAGCCCGTGCTGGAGATCTCCTTCACCTCATCAGGCAAGAAAGACAGGTAGAGGTTGAGGCGTTCCCCTTCCCTGCGTTCGAGGGGCTTCGGCTTGAACGTGATCGGCTTTTCCTCAGGCTCTTCCGATTCCCTTGCCTTCAAGGAAGAGCTGGGCAGGGGCTTGTCCCTTTCTATCGTGTTCACCTTCCCGATGTCGTATTCCTCGTTGCCAACAACTACCACATCCTGCATCAGCATCGGTATCTCGAACCCGTCTTCGTCCTCCACCAGCACGATATTCTTGCCTTGGAAGCCACTCACTCTGCCTCCTCCCACCTCGGAGAGAAAGCGTACTTTATCGCCTATCTTCATAGTTTTATAGTTTGTTTCTTTGTTATGGCAGTTCGTCAGGCCAAGGACAAGGTTGACCTGTTGCTTTATTGATGGGTCGCTGTGCCTTCATGACCCTGAGACGCTTGCCCAGATGACGGGAGAGACGACGTACAAGCTTAGGCTGCTCGGCTACGAGATTGTGCTCTTCGCCTATGTCGAGACAGATGTTGTAGAGCGCCTTCTGCCCTGTCTTGTAGCTGTAGATGAGCTTCCAGTCGCCCTCACGAATGGCGCAATTGAGGTCGATACCTGGCCCTCTGTTGCCCCAGACATGCGGATAGTTCCAAATCAGGCTGCGTCCCTTCGACGGGTCACCTTTTCCTCGAAGTAAAGGCACGAAGCTACGGCCATCCACAACCTGCGGAACTTGATAGCGCCGAACGCCTGCCATCTCGAGGATGGTTGGGAAGAAGTCCTCGATGGAAAGGTAACTGTCGCAGCGAGAACCTGCTTCCACGACTCCAGGCCAACGCACAATCATCGGCTCACGAATGCCGCCTTCGAGCAACGAGCCTTTTCCGCTGCGCAAGGGAGCGTTCTGCGTGAACAAAGGTTCGTCCCGCCACTCCGCTCCAGAAGCGTAGCCACCGTTGTCGCTCATGAAGAGAATGATGGTGTTATCTGCTTGTCCGTTGCGTTCGAGCCAGTCGAGGATGTCGCCAAGACTTTTGTCCATGCCTTCGATAAGCGAGGCGTATGCCGCTTCCTTCTCTGAAAGTCCCTTCCTGCGATACTTCTCATAGAATCGCATATCGCGGTCGATGGGGATGTGGACTGCGTAATGCGACATATAGAGGAAGAACGGCTGAGCCACCTTATCCAGCGCAGAGAGTGCTTCCTGCGTCAAAGCTTCGGTAAGGAAGATGCCTGTGCCCCAGTACTTTTGCAAGCCTGGAATAGCGAACTGAGCTATCGGACGACCTTCGGCATCGTGGCCGAAGTTATGTTCACTCAAGTAAGTTGCAGGACCTCCTGCTGCGTGACCGGCAATGTTCACATCAAAGCCGAAGTGCAGGGGCGATTCGCCTGGCGTGTCTTGAGCGCCCCAATGTGCCTTGCCGCAATGGATGGTGTGGTAACCTGCCGAGTGAAGAATATCGACAAACGAGCGAGCGACGAAGGTGTTGGGCGTGCCCTCGACCTGACAGATGCCGTTGTAGTTCCAATCGGGGGAAGCGAGCAGTCCGTCCTGACCGTCGGTCATCTGGTCTCTACGGAAGGTCCAGTTCGTCACACGATGTCGAGCGGCATTACTTCCGGTCAGTAACGAGCAACGACTTGGCGAGCTGATAGCGCTGGCATAAGCCCCAGAGAAGAGCATTCCCTGCTGCGCCAAGCGTTCCATGTTTGGAGTCTCGTAGGTCGCATTGTGCGGCGTTGACTTTGTCCAGAAAGGCACAGAAGTATCCTGCCACCCCATATCGTCGACCATGAAGAGCACGATGTTCGGCTTTTGCTGAGCTTGGACGGAAGCAGAAGCAGCAACAGCAGCCGTCATCAGAACAGGAGATATTAGTGTCTTTCTTCTCATTTTTCGTTGCAAAGATACTAATTTTTTCTTTATCGCGTGCCATGTTTGCAAACTTAGCGTGTCGAGTTGACAAACTTCGCGTGCCATGTTTGCAAACTTAGCGTGTCGAGTTGACAAACTTGGCGTGTCGAGTTGACAAACTTAGCGTGTCGAGTTGACTAACTTCGCGTGTCGAGTTTGCGATTTACTTGTGGTGTATTTCGTTGAATGCAACTGAATATCAAAAACACTCTGCACTCTACACCAACAGGTCTCAAAGTCCCTATTAATCGTACAAGGGTGTAGAGTCTCTTCACCACTCTACACCAACTCTACACCCTTGCATTTGTTTGAGACACAATGCATTAAGTGGCATTGGTGTAGAGTGCAGAGTGTTTTGTATTTTACTCGTCACTCATCATATCTCGTCCTAATCGTTTGACAATCAGAAGGTAACACACTGATGAGTGCCTGACGACTCATCATCACTCATCAGGTCACTCGTCAGGTTGTATGTTGCTGATACTCTTTGCATTAACCCCAAAACCTGATGAGTGACGAGTGTTTTTGATTTCATTCGCAATTCAACTTTTCCCTGCAATTCCTTTGTTGGTACAAAAGAAAATGCTAACTTTGCATGCAGAAATCGACCTTATTAAATAATAATGTAAAACAAAACTCAAACCCCAAATACTATGATGAAAAGATTATACACCCTTGTAATGTTTGCCCTCCTTTTCTGCGGCAATGCATGGGCCGACAGCGGCCTCTACCTCTGCGGCAAAGAAGTTCCAAGCACATCCGACTGGTATATAGATATCCACAGCGATTTGGACAATGTAGAAATGGGGAGTGGCTTTGTTTCGTACGTTGCCTCGACAAAGACGGTGACATTCAAAAACGCCCAGGCCTTTGTCAGCGGCGAGGATCGCATCCTCTACAACAAGAACGTACCGGGGCTGAAGATAGTTTTCACGGGGTACAGCGCATACCTTTTGAGCCACTATTGCGTGTTCCGTTTTGACGTGGACACGGAGATAATTGATTCGACCTCAGGCGGATCAGTGTTACTTCAGGCAAATGGAAGCGGTTCGCAATGCATATATTGCCCCAATGAGACGCAACTTATCATCCGCGATTTCGCTAAATTGCAAATGACTTCACAATTCTGGCGCGCCCTCCACACCAAAGGCACGAGAGTGGACATCTATAACTCCAATATCTATATGTCTGGTAGTGATTGTGCCATTCAAAACGACAAGGGCAACGATTTTATCGGGTATCTGCATCTAAACAATTGTTTAATGAGAGATCCTTGGGGAAATGAATTTGGGTCTGTAGGTGAAGGCTGGACAGAAACGACTTTCGGCATCACACTGTTTTATGTCCATACCTCAAAAGCGAAGTCTGTCATGATTATCCGCGATGAAGATTATATTGGCGTCCGTCTGAAAGGCGTAGCCCTTACAAAAGGTTGGTCGATAAACGACGACCCAAGCAATCCGTCGTACGGCATCGAGGACTACTATACATACGATGAATCCACAAAGACGTTGACTTTGAAGAAGGACATCCAGGCCAAGACTGGTTATGGAGATAAAATGAAGGACAATCTGAATGACTGGATTGGAATTATGATTGAAAAGCTAATTACAATCGAAGGCGACGGACATTATGTATATGGCCAGCGGGGCATAAGTTGTGATGCAGATGCGACGCTTAATAACATTATAGTAGCAGGAACCGAGGACGGAATTCTAGTCGATGAAGACGACCTGACGTTGAAGGATGACATAATAATTGGTGGAGTGGAAAGTGCCATTGAAATAAAAGGAAGTACCAATGTCAAATTCAATCCTTCGCCCGGAAAGACAATTATGTTGGTTCCCTGCAACGATAAGTTCCGGGAGACTACTTCCTTTGAGGAAAGACCGATTGTTGGCTACGGCGCAAAACTCGAAAGCTGCATCATCACGACACCAGAAGGTGCAAAGATGTGGTCGAACGGCCCTGTGCTTAATGGCGAATACGTATCGACAAAGGTCGTCATCACGGGCTATGCAACGTATGACCTGTGGGTGGGCGAGACGCAGGTAACGTCCCTTAATGCTTCCGACATCCTTGGCGATGGCGGACACTTCAAGTACGATGCTTCCACAAATACACTTACCGTCAGCAATGCCACGCTCTCGAATCGGGATCAGAAGGGCCGAGGCATCGTCAACAAGATTAACGGCCTTACAGTCAACTTTGTTGGCGAAAACACATTTACTAC
>CACXUA010000048.1 GCA_902770725.1 uncultured Bacteroidales bacterium
AAGGAGGACACTACCAATTCACGCCGCGTCGTGTTTAGCTACTTGCAGGACAAGCACGCCATCACGGAACTGTTCACAGTAATCTCTCAGAAGGTTGCTGACCGTCCCGGTGGTTACACTCGCATCATCAAGACTGGCTTCCGTGCCAGCGATGCTGCTCCCATGTGCTTCATCGAACTCGTTGACTTCGATGAGAATATGGCTAAGACTGCCAAGAAGGCAAAGCGCACACGTCGTTCTTCTAAGAAGCAAGGCTCGACGACCGAAGGAGAAGTCAAGGCAGCTGCAACGGAGCAACCCGCTCCCTCAGCAGAAGTAGCCGAGGCACCCGCAGCAGAGGCCGCAGAGACTGCAGCTCCTGCTGAAGAAGCTCAAGAATAATTCTAAATTGCAATAATGAAGCCGCTTCGTCCGTGAAGGATGGAGCGGCTTTTTTGTTTGTAGTTGTTTGGAGGCTGGTGGATAAACCGCGTTGTTGATTATCGCATGTATCTCTTCTTTTTTTCTTTTGAATGGCGATTTTGTCAATATTTTTCTCTTTGAGCCTCTTTTTAAGGGCATAAAATGACCGCAGGGTAGTCTGGATACCCCCAAAACGCTTAAAATCGATTTGTTTATAACCCGTTGAAATGCAACATCTTGCAATTCTGTATTTTGACGGGCTGTTCCGAAAGTGGACAGGTTTGTGGTGTTATAGTACAAAAATTGGACTGTTTTTTCTATGAAATCAGTATAGGTCTTGAGCAAACGCGCCACAGGGAAATTACAAACTTAACAGTCTTCATTGAACAACGCCCCTGCCTGCATTGGTTTATTAGGTGTGTTGCGAGGTGTGATTCGGACGAAATAATGTAATGATTTTGTTCGGGATATGGGAGAATTACTTTGTGGGCTCTTACGAGGGAGAAATGGGTGGCCAGACAAAGTTTTTCTGTTAATGTGTTGGGTAATTCGCCTTTTTTCCTTAAATTTGCACCATATTTTTCGGGAATTCCTAAACTAAATAATGATACAATGAAATTTAAACTCCTTTTTCTCGGTCTTGTGCTTGCTTCTGCAGCTCAGGCTGAAAACTTCACTCAGTATGTGAATCCTGTCATTGGTACGGGCGATCATGGCCATGTTTTCATGGGAGCCTGCGTGCCTTTTGGTATGGTGAATGCTGGTCCTAACCAGATTGAGACAGGTTGGGACTGGTGCTCGGGCTATCATGAGAGTGGTAAGAAGATTATCGGTTTTGCTCAGATGCACTTGAGCGGCACTGGTTGTGGCGACTTGGGCGACATCGGCCTGATGCCCGCTTATGGCGAGCTGGAGTTGAGCCGTGAGGGTCTTGCCAGCGAATATAGTCATGATTCGGAAGTTGCTGTGCCCGGTTATTACAGGGTTCGCTTGGATCGTTTCAGCATCATGTGCGAGATGACGGCTACTGAGCGCACGGCTCTTTATCGCTTCACCTTCCCAAAGGGCAGCAACAATGCTCGCATCATTATCGATTTGGAGAACACTATTGGCGACGAAGCTCGCGATACTCGCGTTGTTCCCATCGACGACTATACACTGATGGGCTATCGTCGCAGTCACGGCTGGGCAAATGATCAGATCGTTTACTTCTGCATGAAGTTCAACAAACCCATCCACAACTGGTTGAGCGAAGGTCCGAATGCCAAGTACGGCGAGGCTACCTTCATGGTTGACCCAGGCGATCAAGTCATGGTCAAAGTGGCGCTTTCACCCACAAGTGAGGCCAATGCTCTGCTTAATCTGAATGCTGAGCAGCCGGGTGGCTTTGATTTCGATGCCATCGCCAATGCTGCTATGGCGGCTTGGGACAAGCAACTCTCTCGCATCAAAGCGACGTTCCGTACCGAGCGCGAGCGTACCATCTTCTATACGGCCATGTATCACTACATGATTGATCCACAGATATGGTGCGATGTCACTGGCGACTACATGGGTGCAGACTTCAAGGTTCATCGTGGAGCCGATTATAATACGCTCACCACCTGGAGCCTTTGGGACACTTACCGTGCCGCTCATCCTTTGGCAACCATCATTATGCCAGATCGCATGCGTGACTATGCCAAGACGATGCTCGCCATCTACCGTGAATGGGGCGAACTGCCTGTATGGCATCTCGTAAGCAACGACACCTATTGCATGGTGGGTGAGCCTGCTGTTCCTGTGCTGGCTGACATCATCCTGAAGGGTGAGGCAGGCGACATCGACATCGACGAGGCCTACGAAGCTGTATGTGCAAGTATGCTTCCCACAGAGTATGCTAAGGTTCGTCGCTTGCCCTTGCGTGGCAAAGACTATCTGGCTGAACTTGGCTACCTGCCCTATGATGGTCGCGAAGGCGAAGTTGTGGGCAAGAGCATGGAGTATTATATTGCATCCTGGGCAGCCGCTCAGCTTGCCGGCAAGCTCGGTCACAAGGAAGACAGTGTTCGTTTCTATGAGCTCAGCATGAACTACAAGAAGCTCTACGACCGTCGCGTCAACGTGATGCGTGCTCTCGACATGAAGGGAGAGTTCCGTCCGTTGCCTCCTAACTTCAACCCCAACCAGCAGACTCGCGACTATACCGAAGGCAACCCCTGGCAATACACCTTCCTTGTGCCTCACGACGTGAAGGGACTCGCCGAGGTGATGGGTGGCGACAAGGCACTCGAACAGCGTCTCGACGACCTCCTTGCAGCCAGCAGCGACTTGGGTGAAGGAGCCGCTCCCGATATCTCCGGACTCATCGGACAGTATGCTCATGGTAATGAACCCAGCCATCACATCCTCTATATGTACAACTATGTAGGTCAGCCTCGCAAGGCTCAGAAGCGCATTCGCCAAGTGATGGACGAACTTTACGACGACAAGCCAGCAGGTGTTTGCGGTAATGAGGATGCAGGTCAGATGTCAGCATGGTACATTATGTCAGCCCTCGGCTTCTATCAGGTAGAGCCTTGTGGCGGCGTTTATCAGCTCGGCTCACCCATTGTGGAAGAGGCTGTTATTCCAGTTCGCGATGGAAAGACCTTCACCATCCGTACTCATGGAGGCAGCGACAAAGCCATCTACGTCAAGAAGTATGTGCTGAACGGCAAGCAGCTCAAGGGCACAACCATCACCCACGAGCAGATCATGGCCGGCGGCACACTGGATGTCTATATGACGGCCAAGTAATCGGACTGTTCAGTAAAATCGGAATAATCAGTTAGCACTATGAAGAAAATAATGTTTGCCCTGCTGATGTGCGCACCAATGGCTGCCTTCAGCACCCCGAAGTTAGCAATCCCCGAGCCTGCCAAAAAGCAGCAAGTGGCAGTACAAAGCACCATAAAGGACCTGCGTCCCGAGCCCGAGAAGCGCCTTTTCCGCAGTGAAGCCGTCGAGAAACAAATCCTCGATCTCAAGCAGAAGCTGACGGCCATCGATCCAAAGCTCTATTGGATGTTCGTCAACTGCTTCCCAAACACACTCGACACGACTGTCTGGTATAGCAACGAAAGCGGCGACGACGATACATTCGTCATTACTGGCGACATCGAGGCCATGTGGTTGCGTGACAGCGCAGCACAGGTCTGGCCCTATCTCCGCTATGTGAATCAGGACGAGCCCCTGCGTCATCTCATCCGTGGCGTCATCCGTCGTCAGTTTGCCTGCATACTGATCGACCCGTACGCCAATGCTTTCAACATCAAGCCAAAGGATGGCGAGTGGCAGACCGACGAGACGAAGATGAACAAGATGTTGCACGAAAGGAAGTATGAGATTGACTCTCTTTGCTATCCCTTGCGCCTTGCCTATGCATATTGGCAGAAGACAGGCGACAACAGCATCTTCGACGAGACATGGCTTAAAGTGGTTCGTGCCACACTTGACGTGTTCCGCGACCAACAGAACTGGAATGGTTATAAGACGAACTACCACTTCCGCCGTAACACCAAGGCACTCCACGACACCCGCAGCAACGCAGGTTATGGCCATCCGGGCAAGCCTTGCGGACTCATCGCAAGTGCCTTCCGTCCCAGCGACGACAGCACAATCTTCCCATACCTCGTGCCTTCGAACTTCTTTGCAGTAAGCGTGCTTCGCAAGGCAGCCACTATTCTTCGCACCGTGAACAAGGAGAACGTGATGGCCGGCGAGTGCGAGCAGATGGCAAGCCAAGTGGAGGCTGCCCTGAAGCAGTACGCCGTAGTGGAGCATCCGAAGTATGGTCCTATCTATGCCTTCGAGGTTGATGGCTACGGAAGCTACCTCCTCATGGACGACAGCAACGCGCCAAGTCTGCTCTGCCTGCCTTATCTGACCGACGTCGCTATTGACGATCCTGTCTATCAGAACACGAGAAAGTTCGTCTGGAGCGAGGATAATCCATATTTCTTCAAAGGCAAGGCTGGCGAAGGCATCGGCGGTCCCCACTGCGGACTCGACAAGCCTTGGCCCATGTCGCTCGTGATGAAGGGCTTCACCACCAATGATCGTGCCGAGAAGGAGTGGTGTGTACAGCAAATCCTGAAGACCGACGGCGGCAAAGGCTTCATGCATGAATCCTTTAACAAGGACGATGCGACAGACTTTACACGCAGTTGGTTCGCATGGGCCAACACTATCTTCGGTGAACTTATCGTAGATATGTATGCAGAATAAACACAGCAAGATACCAGCAGGAGCCCTCGTTGTAGGGCTCTTTGCTTTTGTGGCCGCCTTCTTCTCGGCTTGTACGAGCGGCGAGGAGGCTGAGGTGCAGGATGCGCTCGACTTCCTGTATGCGGGGATGCCGCTGCCCGACAGCGTCGATTACCCACGCGAGTTCTGGGAAGCCAACGCGCGTATGGCGGTCAAGGCACGCCATGAGATGCCTTGGGGCGAGAAGGTTCCTGGTCGAGAGTGGCGGCATTTCGTGTTGCCTTTGCGCGTCAACAACGAGGACCTCGACTCGTTCCGTATTGCTTACTACGACGAGTTGAAGGCGCGTGTGGAAGGCAAGACGATGTACGCCGCCGTGCTGGAAGTGAACCATTGGTGCCACGAACACGTCAGCTACCAACCCAGCGACAGCCGCACCTCCTCGCCGATGAACACGCTTCGCTCGGCCATCGGACGTTGCGGAGAAGAGAGCACCTTCACCGTCACTGCCCTGCGCACTATCGGCATCCCTGCCCGTCAGGTCTATACGCCGCGTTGGGCGCACACAGACGACAACCATGCTTGGGTCGAGGCCTGGGTCGATGGCAACTGGTACTTCTTGGGCGCTTGCGAACCTGAGCCGTTGCTGAACCTCGGATGGTTCAACGAATCGGCCAGCAGAGGCATGCTCATGCACACGAAAGCCTTTGGGGATTACACCGGGCCCGAGGAAGTGGTGAACAAGACAGCGTGCTACACCGAGATAAACGTCACGAAGAACTACTGCGATGTCTCAACCATCATCGTCACCGTGCTGAGCCAGGACAGCCTTCCCGTCGAGGGTGCAACGGTCGATTACCGCCTTTACAACTACGCAGAACTCTACCCAATCGTTTCGAAACAGAGCGATGCGAAGGGCAAGTCGTCGTTGACGTGCGGCAAGGGCGACCTGATTGTCTGGGCAAGCAAGGGCGGCAAGTTCGGCTTCAAGAAAGTGAGCGTCGGCAAGGAAGCCCTGGTGACTGTGGTCATAGACAAGGACAGCACGTACAGCGCATCGCTCGAGTTCGACCTCGTACCGCCGTTTGGTAAGGACAACAAGCCCGATGTGAGTGCCGATGCCGTACGCGCCAACCGCAAACGCCTCGCCGAGGAAGACAGCATCCGCATCGCCTACATGAATCAGGCCTTCTGTCAGGATGCCAAACCAGGCAGCCCGGAGGCACTGGCTCGTGCTAACTGGCGAACCATCGAGGCATTCCGAAAGAATTGTTCCGACAAGCAGCTGGCTGACGACATCCTCGCTACGCTTTCAAAGAAAGACTATCGCGACGTCACGCTCGACGTGCTGATGGATGTGGCGCAACACGCTTCCCCGACAGGAGAGGAAGGGAAGAGGCAATATGTCCTCAGCCCGCGTGTGGCCAACGAGCGCTTGACGCCTTGCCGCGGAGCGCTCCAAGCGTACTTCCGAGGCATGACGGCCGAGCAACTTCAGCAGTGGGTGAAGGACAGTATAACGGTGGACGAGACCCGCAACCCGCAGCATCTCTGCATGAGTCCGCTCGGCGTGTTGCGCCACAGAACGTGCGACGCTCACAGCCGCGACATATTCCTCGTGTCGGCAGCCCGTGCCATCGGCATTCCCGCACGCATAGATGAGGTCACAGGAAAAGTGCAGTGGGCAGACATCATGACTGACGAATGGCACGATGCCCTCAATGTTCAATGTTCAATGTTCAATGAGAAGAGGGGGTCTTTGCGTCTCACCTACGCCGATCAGGCAGTCAAGGAGAACCCTTCCTACTACTCGCATTTCGCATTGTCGCACATAGAAAACGGTCGTCCGCAGTTGCAGGAATACCCTGAGAGTGCGACGTGGAAGGAGACTTTTGCTGATGGCGTGAACGTCGAGGCAGGCCAATACATGCTCCTCAGCGGCACTCGTATGGCGAATGGCAGCGTTTGGGCGAACCTTAATATATTTAATGTTGCAGCAGAACAGCAACAGGCTGTGCCCCTTCGGCTGCGTGCGGACGACGAGCACCTGCACGTCATCGGCAACTTCGACTGCGAGAACTACTTCACGAACATAAAGGGCGTGCACAAGAAGATACTGGAAACGACCGGACGAGGCTTCTATATGATAGCCCTCATCCGCAGCGGTCACGAGCCAAGCACGCACCTCCTGCACGACATGGAGGCAGCCAACATACACATCTCGCAGTGGTCCGGCTGCTACCTCATGCTGTTCGAGAGCCAGGAAGACTTCGCCAACTTCGACCGCAAGGAGTTCGACGACCTGCCAAGCAACGTGCTCTTCGGCGTCGCAGACCCTGCGACAATCGAGGCGATGCACATCGAGGAGCTCACTCACGGCAACAAGGAACTGCCGCTCCTCCTGCTTTGCGACACGTTCAACCGCGTCGTCTGGTACCGTCAGGGCTATAACATCGGCCTGGCCGACCAGCTGATGGATGCGCTTCGAAAGGTCATTCTGAAAGAGTAAGAACGCCTCTTGGCCAGTCCTCCTTTGTCGAAAAGATAGGAGGACTGCAGTCCTTTAAAAATTTTACTATAGGAGGACTCGAGTCCCACCACGGTGGGACTCGAGTTTTTCCTTGGGAGGACTGGAGTCCCACCATGGTGGGACTGGCCACGACCTATGGTTAGTTGGAATCTTCTTTGTGGATTATCGTCGAACGATGCCTTCCTTCTTGCATATGATGGCTGCATAGACGAGGATGAGCACCGTGCTGATGGCCAGGTAGCAATACATCGGCCATTCCGACGGAACAAGCGTCATCACCCCATAGAACGCGGCTGCGATGATGACATAAAGCGCTATCGAGCCAATCGGGTAGGGGATGGGATTGATGCGTTGCCCCACGAAATAGCTCAGGAGCATTGCCGTTCCGTATCCTGCGACGCCTCCCCAGGCACAAGCCATGTAGCTGTAATGGGGAATGCCCCAGATGTTGACGGCCAGCAGAGCGAGGCATCCTGCCAGGGAGAACAGGGCGCCGTAGATGGTTTTGTCAATCAACTTGTACCAGAAGGACAGGTTGAAGTAGATGCCCATCATGATTTCCGCAGCCATTACGATGGGAATGACGCGCAATCCGTCCCAGTAATCGGAGCCGATCATGTAGCGAAGTACGGGCAGCCAGCCCATCACGCAGAGGAACGCGAGCAGGGTGAAGATGATGAAATACTTCATGCCCAAGGCGTAATACTCGTTCTTGTCGGCATCTTTAGCCTTCGAGAAAACGATGGGCTCGTAGGCGAATCGGAAGGCTTGGGTAATCATGGCCATAATCATGGCTATCTTCACGCAGCCGCCATACACGCCGAGTTCCACATTGGCCTGTGCCTGGTCGGGGTAAACCTTTGGGAAAAGTATCTTGTCCGCCACTTGATTCAGGATGCCCATGACGCTCAGAAGCAGTATCGGCCACGAGTAGGAAAGCATCCTTCGAAGCAGCGCGCCGTCGAACTTCCAACGGATCTTCACTAGCTCAGGAATGAAGAAGAAGGTGATGAAGCCTGTGCAAAGCAGGTTTATGAAGAAGACATAGAACACACTCGTCTTGCCGAGCAGGACGAAGAATATGACGTTGAGGGCAATGTTGAGGAAGATGAAGCCCATCTTCAGCGACATGAATCGGATGGGACGATGCTGGAAACGAAGGAAGCAGAAAGGCAGTGCCTGCAAGGCATCCAGCGCAACCACCGTCGCCATCATCAGCAAGTATTCCGGATGCTCAGCATATCCTAGGTAATTCGAAATGGGAGTGATGAAGCCGAAGACCAGCAAGAGGAACACCGCGGCGAGGCTTCCCACCATTGCAAAGCCGGTGGAGAAGACGGTGTCGGGCGTCTCGCGCTCGTCGTTGGCATAGCGGAAGAGCGTCGTCTCCATGCCGAACGTCAGGATGGCAAAGAACAAAGCGGTGTACGCATACATGTTCGTGTTCACTCCATAATCGCCGGAAGCCTTGGGCATGTAGTGCGTGTAGAGCGGTACAAGCAGGTAATTGAGGAAACGACCCACGATGCTCGAGAGTCCGTATATGGCCGTGTCTTTGGCCAGAGCTTTGAGGTTTGCCATTGTCAGTATTCCGTTTTATTGCATGCAAAGTTACTAATTTCTTTTTGTAATACAAAAGAATTGTCGTATCTTTGCAGCGAAAAGTAAGATTAAACAGCATGAAATACGTCAGTTGGAACGTCAACGGCCTCCGCGCTGTTGTGGGAAAGAACTTTCGCGAAGCATTTGCCGAGCTCGATGCCGACTTCGTGTGCCTTCAGGAAACGAAGTTGCAGGAAGGACAACTCGAGCTGAGTTTCCCAGGCTATCAGTCCTATTGGAACTACGCAGAGAAGAAAGGCTACTCGGGCACCGCAGTCTTCACGCGCCAGACGCCAGTCGCAGTGACCTACGGGCTTGGCATCGAGGAGCACGACCACGAGGGTCGCGTCATCACGCTCGAGATGGAAGACCACTACTTGGTGTGCGTCTATACACCGAACAGTCAGGATGGTTTGCGCCGCCTCAGTTACAGGATGGAGTGGGAGGATGCCTTCCGCAGCTATCTTCTCGCGTTGGACCAGAAGAAACCCGTCGTCGTGTGTGGCGACATGAATGTGGCTCACAAGGAAATCGACCTGAAGAATCCGGCCACGAACCATCAGAATGCAGGCTTCACGGACCAGGAGCGCGACAAGATGACCACGTTGCTCGGCAGCGGATTCATCGATACGTTCCGTCACTTCTATCCCGACGCCGTGGGACGCTACAGCTGGTGGAGCTATCGTTTCCACGCCAGAGAGAAGAACGTGGGCTGGCGCATCGACTATTTCCTCGTGTCGAGTCGCCTCGCTTCGCGCCTCAAATCGGCCGAGATACACGACGACATCATGGGAAGCGACCATTGTCCCGTGTCGCTGGAACTTGAATAATGGGCAATATGAAAAGGTGGGGATTGACAGAAGGCAGTTTCATCTGCTGCGGTTTGGTTGCCGTCGGGATGCTCTTACAACTGACGGTCGGACCGGTTCGATGGGATGCGATGGCTTGGCCGGCCAACATCATCGTGCTGGCAGTGCTGCTGCTCGGCATCATCTCGATGCATTTGTTGCGTAAGAAGGTACGCCTCTTCCGCTGGATGGCTACGTTGCAGGCAGGCATTCCGGCTATGGTGGCATGCGCCATGCTGACCGTCCTGATGGGCGTCACCAGGCAGATTCCGTCCGGGCATCAGCCCATGGAACCCATCGGCATTACCTCCATGCTCACATTCTGGCCGTTTGTCCTCTCATATACATGGCTTGTGGTGCTCGTCGGAATGGTGTGCATGACCCGACTCGTGCAGCCGTCCCTGCAAAGCATCCCTTTCCTGCTCAATCACTTGGGACTCTTCATCGCCCTCGTTGCCGGCACGCTTGGGGCCGCAGACATGCAGGACTTGCGTATGGTAGTGCAGGAAGGCAAGACGGAATGGCGGGCGGTCGATGCTCAGCACCGTGTCCATCAACTCCCGATAGCCATCGAACTGCATGACTTCTCTATGGAGCTTCATGAGTCTTCGCTCGCTCCGAAGAGCTACTCGTCTGCGGTGACCGTCTATACTAAGCGTGGCAGTTCGGTCGATGATACGATTCGCGTGAACAAACCCCTCGCGGTTCGTGGGTGGAAGATATACCAGTACAGCTACGACGAGGCACGCGGCCAGGAGAGCGATATCAGCGTCTTCGAACTCGTCCGCGACCCTTGGTTGCCCTATGTCTATATAGGTATCTTCATGATGCTGGCAGGTGCATTAAGTATTTTTATAGGTAAGAAATGGTAACTTGGAACACTCTTTGGCTTTTTGCCCTGCTGGCTTGGATATGCTGGACAGTGGCGGCTGTGCTTTCCCTGCGTGGGAAGAGGCAGAAGGCAGTATATCTGCTGACCATCTGCGGCTTGCTTATCTTTGGCTCGTACATCGCCATGATGTGGATTTCATTAGGTCATCCGCCCATGCGCACAATGGGTGAGACGCGACTTTGGTATTCCCTGTTTCTCCCTCTCGTAGGCCTGATCACCTACAGTCGCTGGCATTATCGGTGGATTCTCTCTTTCAGTACGCTGCTCAGCACAGTGTTTATCTGCATCAACATCCTGAAGCCAGAGATAAATAGCAAGGAGTTGATGCCCGCTTTGCAAAGCCCATGGTTCGCACCCCACGTCATTATCTACATGTTCGCCTATGCCACGACGGGTGTTGCAACGCTGATGGCATTGTGGCAACTCTGTAGGAAACAGGACCAGCTGGCAGCCATCGACAACCTGACCAGAGTGGGTCTGTCGTTCCTTACCATCGGTATGCTGTTCGGCGCACTGTGGGCCAAGGAGGCATGGGGCACGTATTGGTCGTGGGACCCGAAGGAGACGTGGGCCGCTGCGACGTGGATGTGCTACCTCATCTACGTGCATCTGCGCAAGAGTCGGCCCGACGCAGTCACTCCAGCCCTGTTGTGGCAAGTGATTTGCTTCATGTGTCTGCAGATGTGTTGGTGGGGTATAAACTATCTGCCATCAGCCCAAGGCACAAGCGTACACACGTATGGCGGATGATTTCTGCCTGTTAAATTTGGAGATGTCGGCAAATCTTGTTAACTTTGTGGCACGATTACACATTATATATAATATATTATGGTAAAGCACATCATACTGTGGAAGCTGAGAGATGACCTCTCGAACGAGGAGAAGCAGCGCGTCAAGAAAGACATCAAGGCAGGCCTGGAAGGCTTGGCTGGCCGCATTCCCGGCCTGCTGAGCATCGTCGTGAACGTTGACGGACGCCTCGAGTCGTCGAATGCCGACGTGATGCTCGACAGCACCTTCACTGATGAGGCTGCGCTGAAAGCCTATGCCGTTCACCCGGAACATGTGGCTGTGGCAGACGGCAAGGTGCGTCCATACACCTGCCTCCGCACCTGTCTGGACTACGAGACTAATTAACATCGTTATAACGAAATAGCGTTATAACGTCATAACGACAAAATAAAAGACTAACCATGAAAGGAATTGTTCTTGCCGGAGGCTCCGGCACTCGGTTATATCCCATCACGAAAGGCATCAGCAAGCAGCTTATGCCTATCTACGACAAACCGATGATTTACTATCCCATCAGTGTTCTGATGCAAGCTGGAATACGCGACATCCTCATCATCTCCACGCCTTTCGACCTGCCGGGCTTCAAGCGTTTGCTCGGCGACGGCAGCGACTATGGCGTACACTTCACATATGCCGAGCAGCCTTCGCCCGACGGATTGGCCCAGGCCTTTACCATCGGCGCTGACTTCATTGGCGACGATTGCGCCTGCCTCGTGCTTGGCGACAACATCTTCCAGGGCAATGGCTTCGGTGCGATGCTGCATGAAGCAGTCCGCACTGCAGAGGAAGAGAAGAAGGCAACCGTGTTTGGCTACTGGGTGAACGACCCCGAGCGCTACGGCGTGGCAGAGTTCGACAAGCAGGGTAACTGCCTCTCCATCGAAGAGAAGCCAGCCAATCCGAAGAGCAACTATGCCGTCGTGGGTCTTTACTTCTATCCCAATAAGGTGGTCGAAGTGGCGAAGAACATTAAGCCCAGTGCCCGCGGCGAGTACGAGATAACGACTGTCAACCAACGCTTCCTGGAGGATGGCGAACTGAAGGTGCAGACACTCGGTCGAGGCTTCGCTTGGCTTGACACGGGAACCTTCGATTCCCTTTCCGAAGCCTCTACCTATATTGAGGTTCTCGAAAAGCGACAGGGACTCAAGGTCGGTTGCTTGGAAGGCATTGCCTACCGTAAGGGTTGGATTGATGAAGAGCGGATGCGTGCGCTGGCACAGCCTATGCTCAAGAACCAATACGGGCAGTATCTGCTGAAGGTCATAGAAGACGTGAAGCGCTTCGGCAAGGAAAACATCGACCTTTAAACCAGCATAGAAAAACGCCCTATAGGGGAAGAGTCATTCCCCTATAGGGCGTTTGCTATTTCCCTATAGTGCGTCGGTCCCTCCTCCTCCTCAGTCTTTATAAGTGTACGACCAGTTGGCTGTTACAGAGGCGCCCTCGGCAATATGTTTATTCTTCGGCCAGTTCAGCCTAATGCCGTAGTTTACTTTCTGAACATTGTTTACCTGAACGGTTCCTGCATCGGCAGTAAACTCTCCCTTACACCTGATGCCCACATTATACTCATCATCTTCTTTTTCCTTCGGGTCCTCCCAAACGTCGCCAGAGGCCCTGACCTGAATGAGGGTGTTATTGGTATCTTGATTGATAAGCATATTGCGTGTTACAGAGATGCCCTTGGAGCCGTCGCCCCTGGCTTCGACACGAACAGTTCCGCCGCTGACGGTCATGTCGAGAGGTGCTTTGATGCCTCTGGTCAGATCCTCTGCAGCTGTGATAGTAATCGAACCGCCCCGGATGAACAACTGTCCGTTGTCCTCCTTGTCGGGATTAGGGATGGTGTCGTTGTTCTCGGTAATTACTGTCAATGTTTCAACCTGCAGCCCGTCACCCTTCTGCCCACTTATCGTCACTGTGCCGCCACT
>CACXUA010000049.1 GCA_902770725.1 uncultured Bacteroidales bacterium
GAAATATTCGGTATTCTCCTCGTTCATCTGCTTGAGCCAGAAGTACGGTGTGTAGGTAATGCCACCATTGTCAAACTGATAGCCCCAGCCAGTCCATGTCGTAGCAGTACGGCGAACTGAAGAGTATTCAGTTCCGACCATACCATTGAGTGTATGCAAATCCTTGAAGACATTGTTATAACCTGCCATGAAACGGAAGGTATTGGAACGCATATTGTCATCAAACTGATACTTGATGCCACCCGTAGGAAGGACGGATTCGGGCAAAGCCAATTCGTTGTCAGGATCAGTATAAAGCAAGCTGTTGTCGTCACGAATGGTGGAGTTATCGTCCTGGGCATCTACACCAGCACGATAGGCGTTGGCCTGATTGGCCTTGTCCATTACATTGTGCTGACGTTTGGTGTGGGAGATACGAGACGAAATAAGTCCGTTTAGACGAACGGATTTTATGGGTTTGTATTCCAATTCGCCACGGAACATCAACTCTGTCACATTGATATCATTGTAGTTATACTCCAGTTCATCGAAGATGTTGAAGCCCGTGTAGAAACGTGTATAGTTAATGTTTGGGTCGAGGCAGCGGCTTGTGTTCATCGCATAGCTGAAGGGGTTGATGTCGAAGTCACGCTTTACCTCGCCAGTTACGACATCGGTTGTGCGGTTCAGTGAACCTGGAGCCTCTTGCTTACGGTAGCTGCCTTGTGCGGCAAGCTTCACGGTAAGAAGGTTGCAGCCTTTCTTGTCTTTCAGTATGTCGTAGGAAGTATTGCCGTTGAACGTATAACGACTGACACTACTACGATTTACAAAATGTCCTGGGTCTGTGAGGACTGACATCGAGAAGTAGTTCTGCGAACGGTCTGTACCGCCAGAGATGCTGACAGAATGGTTCTGTTGTACCTTGTTTGTAAAGAGGAGGTCGAACCAATCGGTATTGCGGAACTCGGCAGCCTGCAGATATGCATTGCGAGCGGCCTCGGTATTCTGAAGTCCGAATGTACCTGTAACAGGGTCGTATTTACGCAATTGCTGGAACATATAGCCGTAGATACCAGTATTCTGGGAGTTGACCATGTTGTCGAGTTGCAGCCAGCCCTTGTCGTACATCTCCTTGTAAACGCCCATCACTTCCTGTGAGTTCATGATGTTGTAGTTGTTGTAGCTGGGCTTCAGGCGAGTGGTAAACTCTCCGGTATAATTCACACTGGCATGGCCTTTGGAACCTCGCTTGGTGGTAATGACAATCACGCCACCCATGGCTCTTGCACCATAGATAGAGGTTGCGGAACCGTCCTTCAGGATGGTAAATGACTCGATATCGTCCGAGTTCAAACCAGCAACGGCAGACGAAATAAGGGTCTTCGCATCACCGGAAGCGAGGTCATCGGCGCTAACATCGACGTTGTCCTCGTAGATGACGCCATCTACCACCCAAAGGGGCTTGGAGTTACCATAGATAGACGTAGCGCCACGTACACGAATCTTTGGCGAAGCACCAAAAGTGCCTGTCACATTGGTAACTTGCACACCGGCCACACGACCTTCCAGCGAGCGACTCACGTCGGCCATACCTGAGAGTTTTATCTTCTCAGCATCGACCGTAGTAGCAGCACCTGTAAACAGTCGCTTGTCGATTTGTTGCTGACCATTCACGATAACCTCCGTCATCTGCACATTGTCAGCCTGCATCATGATGCGCATACCATTCTTTGCTTTCACTTTTTGAGTGCGCATACCAATCATCGAAACTACCAAAACGGCATTCGACTTGACTTCTTTCAACGTGAAATTACCGTCGAGGTCCGTAATGGCTCTAATCTGTGTACCTTCCACCAAGATGTTCGCGCCCATCAGCGGCTCGTTGTCATCGGCAGAAAACACAGTTCCTGAAACTGTTGTCTGCGCTATCGCCACTCCGATAGATAAGAATAGCAGCGCCAAGACAAGACTTAATTTTCTATATAAAAACATCTTAAAACTGTTAATTCTCTTATTTCGTTTTTTCTCTAACTTTAGACCGTCTTATTATATATAATAATGTATAGTATTACACGTAACTCGACAATTCGAGCGGCAAAGGTAAGAAGAATTTTTGAATTATTTGCATACATGGCCTCAAAAAATGTTGTTTTTTAACATTTTGGCATATGAGGACGACCTTTTATGAATAAAAATACACCTTTTCGACAAAATTCGTGACACATAATCACACTATCATTCCGAGACTCTATGCATGGGCTGAAAAACATGCCCCCGTAGGACTTGCAAAACATATACAATCGGATAAGCCAACGCGGCGTGCCGCGTTGACAAATTCGGCACGCCATGTTGACAAAGGCGGCGTGCCATCTTTACAGACTTGGCACGCCGCCTTGACAGGCACATACTAAGACTTCGGCAAAGTATGTTAATTCATAGGCTAAAAGATACTAATACCTTCAAGCTTCCCTCTCAATCCATGCGAGCGTTTCGCCACGACGCACATGGGAAGCCTTCTTGGCAGAGATATCGACGAGTTTGCCGCCGATGCCGGCAGGAATGGGGATGAACTCGCCCCAAGTTGCCTGAACGTAGCACAGGATATCGCCTTCTTCGTACTTCTGACCGATGGCGGGTTCCAGACAAGGAATGCCTTCGCCGTCGCCCTTGAACTCGTAGAATACCTGACCATCGACGGGGCTGACCACAGCATCGGCTTTAGCATGCTTGAAGGCTGCAAGTTCCTCTGGCTTAATGGATTTACTCAGCTTCGCTTCCTTAGCTTTCTGGAGGTCAGCGAGGAAATTCTTCTTAGCCTGCCCGCTCTTGAAGTTGCGGTACTGCTCTGGGTGCATCGCAAGCTCGAACAACTCTTCGTCGTCCTGTCCGTAGTCCCATCCATTCTCGTCCATCTCCTTGCGGAAATCGTCGAGAGCATTGGGATAGAGGGTGTGCGGATCGGTATCGGTGAACTCCTTGCCCTTCTGCTTTGCAAGTTCCACGAGCTCGGGAGCAATGGTGCCAGGCACCTTGCCGCTCTTGCCGAGTATCATGCCCCACATAGCATCGTCCATCATCACGAAGCGACCTTTGCCTTGAGCCATGGTGAGCAGGTTCATCAGGGCAATGTTCTTGGTGTACTGGCTGAAAGGCGTTACCAATGGAGGATAGCCGACCATCGGCCATACATACTCTACCTCGTTGAAGAGGGCAACAAGCATGTCGTCAGTATTCAGTTCGGGTTCGCCCTTCTGCTTGCGCAGACTGTTGATGGCAGCCTGAATACCGCCCAGGTCGGCCATCATGGAGCCCATCATGCCGCCAGGCAGACCACTGCCAAGCAGCAGGCTCGACATGTGTTTGTTGGCAGGGTTAATGAAGTAGCCCAGCCAGTCGTCGATGAACTCCTGCGTGAGGGAGCGAGCCTTCATGTAAGCGTTCATATTGATTTCGGGCACATCGAAACCCTCGTTCTTCAGCATCGACTGCACAGAGATAATGTCCGGATGCACCTTTCCCCACGAGAGAGGCTCGATGGCTGTATCAATGATGTCAGCACCATTGTTGCAGACCTCAAGAATGCTGGCCATTGAGAGACCAGGACCACTATGACCATGATACTGAATGATGATGTCGGGATGGTTCTTCTTGATCATGCCCGTGAGTTTGCCAAGCATTGCAGGCTGACCGATTCCGGCCATATCCTTCAAGCATATCTCAGCAGCACCTGCCTCTATCAACTGGTCGGCAATTGCAGAGTAGTACTCGGCCGTGTGAATGGGACTAGTTGTGATACAAAGGGTTGCCTGCGGAATCATGCCGCCTTCCTTAGCCCACTTGATACTGGGAATGATGTTGCGGACATCGTTCAGGCCGCAGAAGATGCGGGTGATGTCGGTTCCCTGCTTCTTCTTGACCTTGTACATCAACTGGCGCACATCATCAGGCACAGGGTACATTCGCAATGCATTCAGGCCACGATCCAGCATGTGAGTCTTGATGCCGACTTCGTTGAAAGGTTTGCAGAAAGCACGAACTGCCTCATTGGGGTTCTCGCCTGCCAGGAGGTTCACCTGTTCGAATGCACCACCATTGGTTTCAACGCGGTCGAAGCATCCCATCTCGATGATGACGGGTGCGATGCGTGCTAACTGATCCTTGCGCGGCTGGAACTTGCCGCTGCTCTGCCACATGTCTCTATATACGAGACTGAAACGAACTTTCTTCTTCATTATGTTATCTCGGAATAACTGCGTAAATAATTATTGGGCGCAAAGATACATCTTTTTCTTCACTTTGCGAACCTTCGTGGCAAAAAACTTATCTTGTTTGCTCAAATTTGACGCTTACGCTTTCACAAGAGACGCCAAGAGGTGGATTCACCTTATCAATTGCTACGCTTACCTGCATGACAGAAGGGCACTCATCGAGAATTGCCGAAGCAATCCTTGCTGCCACATACTCTAACAAATTCGAGGGAACAGCCATCTCCCTTTTGGCGATGCTGACAAAGCGAGAGTAGTCGGCAGTGCCTTCCAATTGATCATTTTGCCAAGCAGACGACTCCACTTCCACCTGAGCGGAAACAGTGACATAGAAATCGCCACCAACAACGCGCTCTTGTGCCTCGCAGCCATGATAGGCATACAGTTTGATGCGATTGACACTTATTTCGACAACGTGTTTCACTCTGTATCCTCCTCATCAAGCATTTGTGAAGAATCGGGCAGATACCTCTTCAGCACCCTTGCCACACCAGCCGTCCACGAGTTCATTGTGTCGTTCTCCAATTGCAGAGATGTGATGAGACGGATGACGTGCTCGATGGGCATACGATAGCGGAGCACACCACTGATGAGCTTTGCATAGTCCCAATACTTGGGGTTGAAGCGTTCGCTCAAGCCTTCGATGGTGGTCTTGTACCCACGCTTATTGACGAACTGGAAGTCATAGCGCTTCTGTCCCTCTCGGTCATAATGCTTGATGATAAAGCCATTCATCACACTCTTCGGAATGGCGATGCCTTCTTCATCATCCTGCAGACCGGTGAAGATTTCATAAGGAACGCCATCAAGCATACCGACGAAGGCCACCCACTTCTCTTTCTTGTTCTGGAAGCGAACCACATCGCACTCCAAGACTTCGGGCCTGCGTTCCACAACCGATGGAATGATACCACCCGGGAAGCCTTCTGTCTTCAGGAACTTCTGCTGAGCAAGCATCGAGAGCAATACTTCCGACATTGCCTCGTTGTCCTTTCTCGTATAGCGGATGTCGGTAAAGACTTGTGCAAGGGTCTGCTTGTCGTTGATTTCCACAAAATGCTTGTTCGAGGCAAGCGACTCGCGCTTCTTATAGCAAGCATCGATGCGCTCTGGCGTGAAAGGATTGTAGGTTTCCTGATGCATGATAGCCTGAAGAGGCAAGCGGTCTGTCTGCCTTGGCTTCTCAGCAGGCCAGCCGACGGTCAGTGTGGCGACAGGGAAGACGAGTTCGGGCAAGTCCAGTGTCGCGATGATGGCCTGTGGCTGGTAGATGGTTGTACCGAGGAAACAAATGCCGAGCCCTTCTTCCTCTGCCAAGCAGCAGAAGGTTTGGGTAAAGAGCAGAGCGTCGGTTGCGGCATTGATGAAGCTCAGGGCATTGTCGTAGCCCGGATTTGCCTCTCGCTGCAAGCACCAGTCGGTCACTCTACGAAAGTCAGCACAAATAGTTAGCACAACAGGAGCCTGCGTCACCATTGGTTGGAAGAAGTGAGCCGGAGCCAACTGTTCCTTCTTTTCTTCCGAGCGAGTCACGATAACGCTATAGAGTTGCAGGTTGCCCATCGTCTGTGTTCGAGAGGCTTCCTCTATTAAGCGATTCAGCAGCTCGTCACTGACGGGCTGCTGAGTGTATTTGCGGATGGTTCTTCTCTGCTTGATGTTCATAGTGCCTTTCCTATTAATTTCTCTTCCAGTTCTTCAAGGTGGCGCTGCAACCCTTTGTCCACTTTCAGCCTCCCGTCTATGGTTTTTATGCCATGCAAGACGGTGGCATGGTCTCTGTTGCCAACGTAAATGCCTATCTTGCCTGCTGTCAGTTTTGTGTGTTTATGAGCCAGATACATGCTCATCTGGCGGACAGTTACGATATCTGCCTTCCTGCTCTTGCCGAAGATTTCCTCTTCTTTCACATTGAAGTGCTCACAAGTGCAGGAGATAATCTGGTCGATGGTGACAATCTTCTTCTCCACCTTTGTCCTGCCTGCCAGAATCCTTTGGGCGAACTCCAGGTCGATGTCCTTGCCATAGACGACGGAATAGGCGAGCAAACTGTGGATGATGCCTTCCAACTCACGGACACTGTTGCTGACATTGCTCGAGATGTAGTCCAGCACATCATCAGGGATGTTCAGGCCATCGTGCTTCACAATGCTGTGCAGGATGCTGCGACGCAGACCTTCTTCGGGCTTCTCCATCTCTGCCATCAGTCCACTCTTGAAACGGGTGATGAGCCGATCCTCCATGCCTTGCAGCGAAACTGGCGGACGGTCGCAGGTCATGATAATCTGCTTGCCGTTCCTCCTGAGGTGGTCGAAGATGTGGAAGAAAGCATTCTGAGTAGCCGTCATACCTGCCAACTCCTGCATATCATCCACGATGAGCATATCAATGCTCTGGTAGAAGTGCATGAAGTCGTTGAATACATTGTTCTTCCTGGCATCCGTGAACTGCACCATGAAGAGATGAGCACTCAGGTAGAGAACTCGCTTGTCGGGATGCAGTTCCTTTGTGCGCAAGCCGATGGCATTCACCAAATGCGTCTTACCCACACCGCTCGGACCATAGATGAAGAGCGGATTGAACGTCATCTGTTCGGGATGCTCGGCTATGGCCTGACCCACGCTTCTGGGTAACTTGTTGCTAGTACCTTCGATGAAGTTGGCGAAGGTCTGGTGAACATTGAGCTGCGAATCGAGGTCTTCTGCCATTCCCACAGCCTGTGCCAGCGTGGGCGACTGATTGGCGGCAAAAGCACTAGGAGCAGGCTCCACAACCATATTGCCATCACTCTCCTGACTGACTGTCACATTATCGGCCACCTCTACTTGATAGTACAGGGCCACGTCTTCGCCAAAGAAACGGCTTATGGTAATGTGAATGAGACGGCGATAGTGTTCCTCCAGATATTCGAAGAAGAACTGAGACGGCGTAAACACCGTCAGTTCTTTCTTCGCAGCATCATACTGCTTGACTCTCATTGGCGAGAACCAAGTCTGGTACTGCTGCTCGCTAACGTTGCTGCGGAACATTTCCATGCAACGCTGCCATAATATCTGAGTTTTCTCGTTCACTTAATATATATAATAATGTATATACATACACCCACCAAAAGGGGTATCCAAATAGGCCATTTTCATTTTGGCGAATTCGAGTGCAAAGGTACTACAATTTCCGCAAAACGCCAAACTTTTTGTCTTGCTCCGAAAAGTGCTCAAAATCCTAACTTGTTGTATTTCAACATACCGAATAAACAACCCCATATCAGCCCACTTCCACCCTCTTGCAAAAATACAATTATTTGATATACAATATATTCACTAGCTCTCTGCCACTATTTCCTAATCCCAGCAACACACTCTTCACACTTCATTTTTAGTCAGTTAGTATTTTGGTAACATACCGTTTTTTATTCCATACTATTTCACAAAAGTCTAAATAGAGAGAAAAGCAACATAAACTATAAAAACATACACAATTCTCACAATAAAACGCCCTACATTTTCGTTTTTTAATTAGAAAGTCGAAAACAAACCCCTCTGCCCCCATTAAGGCAGAATTCTAAACTCTAAACTTTAAACCCTCAATTCATCATCCCCCTCGCCTATGGAACAACCATTACCCCTTCCCTATTTTCAGCCAAGCACAGCCGTACTGGCAAAGATACGTCAATTTGCCCGCACCTATCGGCCACAACCCAGTGTTTGCACAGCGATGGCATAAAGCATTTCCATCTTAATTTTAATCTTTAATATTCCAATGCTCTCCCCATCCCTATTATCAGCCAACTTCGCCAATCTCGAAGCCGAGATGAAGTGGTTCAACCAGAGCAGTGCTGACTGGCTCCATATTGATGTCATGGATGGCGTCTTCGTACCCAACATCTCCTTTGGCTTCCCCGTTTTGAAGCACGTGGCCCGCATTTGCAAGAAGCCACTCGACGTGCACCTCATGATTGTGCAGCCCGAGAAGTTCGTGGGCGAAGTAAAGGCCCTCGGAGCCTACCTGATGAACGTCCACTACGAGGCCTGCCCACACCTGCATCGCGTCGTAGGTCAGATACACGAAGCGGGCATGAAGGCTGGCGTAACGCTCAATCCTGCCACACCAGTTAACGTTCTCGAGGATATTGCAGCCGATGTGGATTTAGTGCTTTTGATGAGCGTCAACCCAGGCTTTGGCGGACAGAAGTTCATCCCCCACACTTTGGAGAAGGTCAAGGAACTGCGTCGTTTGCTCGACCGAACAGGCAGTAAGGCCCTTATCGAGGTGGATGGCGGTGTGAACATGGAGACCGGCAAGCAATTGAAGCAAGTTGGTGCCGACGTCCTAGTGGCCGGCAATGCCATCTTTGCAGCTCCCGACCCAGCAAAGGCCTGCGAGGAACTCGCCAAACTGTAAAGTTGTAACACAAGTCAAAAAACTCCCACGAGAGCTATAAGAAACAAAAGCAAATCCCGCAGCGACAAACCGTTGCGGGATTCTTCTTTTTGTGGAGGTGCCTGGCGGATTCGAACCGCCGTAGACGGTTTTGCAGACCGTTGACTAAGCCACTCATCCAAGGCACCAACGAGATTTACAATTTGACGATTTACTATTTACGATTTGAGCGTAAACAGACTTCTTTTGTCGAATTGCGGTGCAAAGGTACAACAAAAAGTGAAAAGAGAAAAGTGAAAAGAGAAAAATTTTTGTCTTTACGCTATTTTTTTTCCTTTAAGTCGTGTTTTGCTTACTTTTCCCTACTTCACGAAGACTTTTCGTCCACCTATTATATATATACCGCGAGGCAGGTTACCCTCTTTCCATTTACCATTTGACCATTTACCATTTACCATTCTGCCGGTCAGGTCGTATATGGTTTCATTACTCTCGAGGGAAGAAGCTAGAGCGATGCAACCGTTGGCGTAGTCTTCGGTTGTTATGATGCGAATTCTGGCTGGGAGGAGGGCAGTAACAGTTGAGTCGTTTGCATAGAAAGACATACACCATCGCTGAGGGGAAAGTGCAGTCTCCTCTTCGGAATACACTAACTCTCCATTCTGAATGGTGTAAGTTTGTGCTATAGTCAGCATATCATAGTAACAGTAGAGGGTGTAGGTATAGTCCAGGAAATTGTAGTTGAAAATGCTATCGTTGGCGGGGACGGCTGTTGCATCTGGCAAGGTCAGAGTCTTCTCTCCCGGCGATTTCGCGCGGATAAGGTAAGGTCTGTTGGGCAATATGGCAGCGCTGTCCTTCAGTATCGTCACCTCCATTTCCATTTCGTCCGGGATGCTGTCGTTGTCGGTATCGTACTGGTGGAAGTCGAATATGTCGGCCACGTCGTACTCCTCAGCCCAGTCCTCATACTTCATGGCGAAGGGTACATACAGTGGTTCCCATTCTCCATTATAAGTGCGGGTATATGTAATGTGCGGGTACGTTTTCTCTTCTTTGATGTCGAGTTGAGTATTGTCTATTATGGCGAGGTCTTCCAACTTGGAAGCAAGGACAGCCTGATAGGCTGCTTCGAGGTTTTGTATCGCTTTGCGGAACTGATAGGTGGTGTGGCTGCTGGGGTTGGCCATTATGTCTGTGGCAGCTTGCAATGCAGTGTTGAAGGCTGCCATCTCTGCCTCTCCATATTGTCCATCCTCGAAGTTATAGTTGCTGCATTCCGTCACGAGCGTGCCGAGTTCGTAGCGGTCCACAATGGCGCGACACATGCGAGCCGTATTCTCCATCAAGGATGTTCCGCTGCACATGGCTCCCATCGAGGCATTCTCGTCGGTGCCGGTGTAGGGATAGCGCCAACTGTAGTTGCAGAAGACGATTGGATAGCGTGAGAGGTCGAGGTTCTTCCACATCATTTTGGTGTTTGCCAGGATGTAGTTGAAGATGCTTCTGCGATTGGTTGCCGTCATATCTTCATCAAGGACATAGTTGACGGCATAAGGGATGAGCACGGCCTTGAAGATGCTTTGGTCGCCGCTGGAACCTTCATCGCGCAGGATGTTGTCGCCACTAGTGCAACGTCCACTGGTAAAAGCATAATTAATATATGTATAGGCCAGTGCCTTGTACTTGTTCTTTATGGTTGTTGATTCGTCGGTGACGTGATAGAGGATGCGACAAGCCTCGCCGAATGTGCCTTGAGTATAGGTCAAAGGAGGTTCCTCGACACGTCCGTCGTCCTTGACAATCTTCTTGGATGTATAGGCATAGAGTTTCTTTGCGTACTCCAGATACTTTGCTGTGCCGTATTTCTGATAGAGCTTTGCGGCAATGAGTGTGGCTGGAGACTGTGTGCAGGCATTCGGACCGTCTTCTCCTGGTTTTGTGGACCAGGGCAACTTCAGTCCACCCGTCTCTTCGTCTTCTTTGGCTCGCTTGATGATGTAATAGTCGAAGACTTTTCTGGCAATAGTGGAGTAGGATGCGATGCCTGTTGCCTCACCTATGTGGAGAAGCGTGAGTGTTATCCAGCACATGTCGTCGGTATAGGGGTTTTCGAACATCGTATAACCCGTGTTGACGTTTGGGGTGGTGGAGGAAGCTGCTGCTGTTCCTTCGTAGTTGTTCGCTTTGTTTTTGTACCAGAGCTTAATGTAATTAAGATAAGTGCTGACATCATCAATGTTCTTGTGACGCTCATAGTTGTAGATGACAACATCCATTGCATGCGCTTGCGTCCAATATGCGTTGCCGGCGTAATGGTTATAGCTAACGTTGAAATAACCCTTGCTCTTTATCATAAACGACTCGATGAAGGCATTGGTCATGGAGTCGGCTTTCGTCTCGTAAGTGTCTTTGACGAGTCTGTAGAGCGTTCTGATGGCTGTGGTTTGAGCAAAGGTTCCTATTGCTACTGACGTCAGCAATATGAGGGCAGCAAGTCTTTTTGTCATCTTTTTACCTGATAATAAATAAGTGAAGAGTGAAGAACGAATCTCGTCCTTCACTCTAAGTTCTTCAATTGTTTTTTACTTCTTCAGCAAGTCGCGAATCTCGGTGAGCAGCTTCTCTTCTGCAGTTGGTTCTGGAGCAGGAGCAGGAGCGGGCTCTTCCTCCTTCTTGCGGTTCAGAGCAGCGATACCCTTCACCATGAAGAAGATACACAGAGCGATGATGAGGAAGTCCACCACGTTCTGGATGAACTGGCCGTACTTGAGCACAGCAGCGCCTTCGCCTTCGCCAATCTGATAAGAGAGGTTTGCAAAGTCGATGTTGCCTGTTGCCATACCGATGAGGGGCATCAGCACATCGTCCACCAAGCTGCTGACAATCTTACCAAAAGCACCGCCGATGATAACACCGACTGCCATGTCCATCACATTACCTTTAAGCGCAAACGCTTTGAAATCTTGAATAAATGACATAGTGATTAAGAGTTTAAGGGTTTAAGGGTTTAAAAGTTTAAGTCAATTTTGTTGCAAATTGGAATTTTGATTTTGCAATTTGATACTATTAGACATTTTTTATAGGTTATCGAGTGCGAATTTAAAAAGAATTTCGTAATTTTGCACCGCGAAATAAAGAAAAAGTGAAGAAAAAGGTCATTTTTGTATCAATTTGCCTGCTTTTGGCACTAATTGTAGCAGCTTGCAAGTCATCACATTACTGCAATTGCGGGTAAATCAATTCATAATTCACAATTCATAATTGACAAATTTATAGTTCAAATTTATTATAAACCCTTTTAATTAACACAAACACAATGGCAAACGTAAAAGTTGCAATTAACGGTTTCGGCCGTATCGGTCGCCTCGCTTTCCGTCAGATGTTCGAGGCTGAAGGTTATGAAGTAGTCGCTATCAACGACCTGACCAGCCCCAAGATGCTGGCTCACCTCCTCAAGTACGACGCCGCTCAGGGCGGTTTCTGTGGCAAGTTCGGTGAGAACAAGCACACCGTCGAGGCTACTGACAACTCTATCATCGTCGATGGTAAGGAAATCATCATCTACGCTATTCCCAACGCTGCTGAGCTGCCTTGGGGTAAGATTGGCGTTGACGTAGTTCTGGAGTGCACAGGTTTCTACACAAGCAAGGAGAAGGCTTCTGCTCACATCCAGGCTGGTGCCAAGAAGGTTGTCATCTCTGCTCCTTCAACGTAAACCACAAGACTCTGACTCCTGCTGACACCGTTATCAGCGCAGCTTCTTGCACAACAAACTGCCTCGCTCCCATGACGAAGGCTCTCAACGACTACGCTCCCATCCAGAGCGGTATCATGACAACCGTACACGCTTACACTGGTGACCAGATGATTCTCGACGGTCCTCAGCGCAAGGGTGACCTGCAGCGCGCTCGTGCCGGCGCTCAGAACATCGTTCCCAACAGCACAGGTGCAGCCAAGGCTATCGGTCTCGTAATTCCCGAACTGAACGGCAAGCTCATCGGCGCCGCTCAGCGCGTTCCCACTCCCACAGGTTCTACCACCATCCTGCACGCAGTTGTTAAGGGTGACGTAACTGTTGAGGGTATCAACGCAGCCATGAAGGCCGCTACAAACGAGAGCTTCGGCTACACCGAGGAGAAGCTCGTCAGCAGCGACATCATCGGCATGAAGTTCGGCAGCCTCTTCGACGCTAACCAGACCATGGTAAGCAAGATGGAGGACGGCAACAGCCTCGTACAGGTAGTTAGCTGGTACGACAACGAGAACAGCTACACAAGCCAGATGGTTCGCACCATCAAGTACTTCGCTGAGCTCTAAACCGACTCCAAGCTTTATACACAAAGAGAGGGCACCATCGTGGTACCCTCTCTTTTTTTTGTCACTTATATGTGTCTGGAAATGACATGTCCTGCTTGTCATTTTGTCACGGGCACAAATAGGGGCATTATGAGGGAGTAATAAGAGGGAGTAATAAAAGGGAGTAAAGCGCTGTCGCGCAGGAAGTAAAGCCAACAAGTTGGCTGGACGATAGCTTTGGGTGCTTCCATTTTTACTTCCATTTTTACTCCCATTTTTACTCCCATTTTTACTTCCACTTTTACTTCCACTTTTACTTCCTCTTTTACTCCCTCTTTTACTTCCACTTTTACTCCCATTTAAAATTAAATTTTTCCCCTTGGTTTTGAGCCGTAAAATTCTTCGAATTTTAAAATCGCATTTTAAGGCACCGTAGAGCGATTATTTTTGCCTCAGGCATCAAATATACGTCGAAAGCATTTGAAGCGATTCTGGGGCAAATTAGAGGGGTTTTAGGGGTGTCTGCTATTCGGGGCAGAAATACCGAATCAACAAGAAGCAGTTTTCCCGAAATTTTAGGCATGGATTTTACCCTCGTGACAAAATGACAAGAATGACATTGTGATTTGAGAGAGAAGCGAAAGCTATTTATTATATTATAATTTACAAATTATATTAATGGGTAAATAAATATAGTAAACACCCCCCTGAACCTCTTTTTATGACTTGTCACGCTTGTCATTTTGTCACAGCCCTTTATTCATGCGCCCTAGAGGTGTCAAACCAAGGACCGACATGATTATTTTCTTGCTGCTCGAGAAAACGGCCTGAAAGGCCAATAAGAAGCCAGCTCTGGGCGACGTCCAGGGCTGACTGCTTTTGCCCCGTTGGGACGCCTCAAAACCACTGTTCATCGCGATTTGCCCGTTCTGACTCTACGCCAGTCAAGTTGGGCAATTACACACGTGAAGTTGGGCAATTTGGCACGTGAAATTGGCCACTTCGACACGTTAAATTGGGCATATCGGCACGTTAAATTGGGTAAATCGACTGCTTGCGTTTTTGCGAATTTAAAGCCCGAAAACCTTTCCTGCACCACACAAAAACTGATGCCCTGAACATCGGTAAATTTTCAATTTATAGATGTTTTT
Source organism: uncultured Bacteroidales bacterium (assembly GCA_902770725.1). GTDB lineage: Bacteria > Bacteroidota > Bacteroidia > Bacteroidales > Bacteroidaceae > Physcousia. Next base: position 14,075 of record CACXUA010000049.1, read on the forward strand.
GCCACGAACCATCTTCTAACTTGCTCATTTTGAGCCAACAATTTCAGCCGTGACAAAATGACAAACGTGACATGTCATTTCTAGACACAAAAGCCCCCGCTTTTGGCGAGGGCTTATTTCTGTTCTTTTATTTTCGGATTTCTCTTATTCTTCCCAACCCAGGGCGCTGGCACCGAGGACGGCAGCGTTGGCGTTCATCAGGCCGGAAACGAGGAACTTAGCTTTGCCCTGGAAAATCTTGAGCACGGCTTTGTTGTAGGCCTCTTCGATGGGCTTCATGATGAGGTCGCCTGCCTTGCACAGGCCACCAAAGAAGATGAATGCTTCGGGGCTGGAGAAGGCTGCGAAGTCGGCACAAGCCTCGCCCAGCATCTTGCCGGTGAACTGGAAGATTTCGTTGGCCACCTTGTCGCCCTTGCTGGCTGCGATGCTGACATCGAGAGACTCAATCTCCTCGGCTGGCTTGTCGCGAAGCAGAGAGGGACGCTTGGTGTTGGCAAGGATTTCGCGAGCTGTACGTGCCACACCTGTAGCGGAGCAGTAAGCCTCGAGGCAGCCAGTACGTCCGCAACCACAGCTGCGACCTTTCTCTGTGCGGTCCATGATGACGTGACCGAGCTCGCCAGCAAAGCCGTCGCTTCCATAGACAATCTGTCCGTTCACGACGATACCGCTGCCCACACCTGTTCCGAGGGTGATGACAATGAAGTTCTTCATGCCACGGGCTGCGCCATAAGCCATCTCGCCCATTGCTGCGGCGTTGGCGTCGTTGGTGAGCTTCACGGGAATGCCAGTTGCCTTGTTGAACATATCGGCCAGAGGAATGATGCCCTCGTGAGCCCAAGGCAGGTTGGGAGCGAACTCGATGGTGCCGTTGTAGTAGTTACCGTTGGGAGCGCCGATACCCATGCCCTGCACTTGGTCAGCTCCACCAATCTGTGCCAGAAGGGGCTTCAGGCAAGCCACGCCAGCCTCGACGAAGGCTTCAGCGGTCTTGTACTGCTGCGTCTTGATACTGTTCTCTGCAACGACCTCGCCACGAGCATTAACGACTCCGAATACGGTGTTGGTACCACCCAGGTCCACACCAATTACATAAGGTTTCACTTTGTCCATTGTTTTAGTTTAGTGTTTAAAGTTTATATTTTTTAATGTTTATAAGCAAGTTTTGGTCGCCAAAGAGAACAAAAACGCATAGTTTCTGCACAAAGTTAGGAAAAAAAATTGAACATTGAACATTGAACATTGAAAATTATTCCTTATTCCTTAAATCTTTAACCTCTAACCTTTAACCTTTGAACTTTATTTCGTATCTTTGCACCCGCAAATTCTCAACTCATAACTCTTAACTCTTAACTTTTATCTCTTAACTCTTAACTCAGTGTTGTGGATTGAATCAGTCAACGCCCTCGACCTTGCCGTGCGAGGTATGGTGGTGGGAATAGTGGCAAGCGCACCGATGGGACCTGTCGGGGTGCTGACCGTTCAGCGTACCTTCAACAAGGGCCGCTGGTACGGCTTTGCTACGGGCTGCGGGGCTGCTGTGAGCGACCTCATCTACGCTGTGATGACGGGCTTGGGCATGAGCCTCGTGATGGATTTTGTCGAGCGGCCCACGACAATCTTCTACCTCAAGATACTGGGCAGCATCCTGCTGTTCTGCTTCGGAGCCTACACCTACTACACGAAACCAGCCGAGCCTCATAAGTCGAGTGGCAAGCGAGGAACGCTTTGGCACAATGCCTTCACGGGCTTTGCCATTACGGTCAGCAATCCGCTCATCGTCTTCCTCTTCCTCGCCCTATTTGCTCGGGTCGGCTTCGTCGTACCGGAGCATCCGATAGAGCAGACCATCGGATACATAGGCGTGCTGACAGGCGCAATAGTCTGGTGGCTCATCCTGACGACGGCACTCAATCGTCTTGGCTCGCGCTTCGACATGAGTACCATCAGCCTCCTGAACCGCTTGCTCGGCTTGCTGGTCATGGTGGCATCCGTGGTAGGACTATTCTATACGCTGTTCAGATAAAATATGTATATCGCAAAGAAACTCAGAAGCCAAAGCGTCAGTGCCTACCTTATATATATGTATCAGGTGGAGGACTTGATTCGGGCCTATGGTCTTGATGCCGAGCGCATCGCTGCCGAGTACTTGCCGCGCTTCGGATACGACGAGACGCAGATGAAGGAGGCAAAGGAATGGTACGAATCCCTTGCACGCATGATGAAGGAAGAAGGCAAGGAACAGGCGGGACATGTCCGTGTGGTGCAGAACACCCTCGACCTCCTCGAAGACCACCACAAGGAACTCCTTGCCGATAACGACGAGCAGGAGTACAAGTCGGCCTACTACAAGGCTCTGCCGCAAATCGTGGCTTTGAGGACGCAAGGCAACAACAAGGACAAATCCGAAATGGAGAACTGCATCGATGCCCTCTACGGCGCCACGCTGCTCCGAATGCAGGGCAAAGAACTCTCAGCAAGCACTTTGAATGCCCTCAAGCCAATAAGCGAATTACTCCGTCTCGGAGAAGAAAGTAATAAATCGTAAATGGTAAATTGTTAAATGATAAATGAAATAGCGCGTCGTCGCACCTTCGCCATCATCTCGCATCCCGATGCTGGTAAGACAACTTTGACAGAGAAGCTGCTCCTCTTCGGCGGACAGATTCAGGTGGCTGGTGCCGTAAAGAGCAACAAGATACGCAAGACTGCCACCAGCGACTGGATGGAAATCGAGAAGCAACGCGGCATTAGTGTGACTACCTCCGTCATGGAGTTTGACTACACTCCCTCGGGAGACCCAGAGGGGGGCTGTTACAAGGTCAACATCCTCGACACCCCAGGGCACCAGGACTTTGCCGAAGACACGTTCCGCACCCTAACGGCCGTCGATAGTGCCATTATCGTGGTCGATAGCGCGAAAGGCGTGGAGGCTCAGACGCGAAAGCTGATGGAAGTCTGCCGCATGAGGAAGACACCCGTCATCATCTTCATCAACAAGATGGATCGCGAAGGCAAAGACCCCTTCGACTTGCTCGACGAACTGGAGGAAGAGCTGCAAATTAGTGTGCGTCCCCTCTCTTGGCCCATCAACCAGGGTGCCAAATTCAAGGGCGTCTATAACATCTACGAGCAGAACCTCAACCTCTTTACGCCCGACAAGCAGAAGGTGACGGAAAAGGTCGAGGTGGACATCAACAGCCAGGAACTCGACGAAAGGGTCGGTGAGCGTGACGCAGAAAAACTTCGCGAAGACCTTGAACTGGTGGATGGCGTTTATCCCGAGTTCGATGTGCAGACCTATCTCGATGCAGATGTCGCTCCGGTCTTCTTCGGCTCAGCCTTGAACAACTTTGGCGTACAGGAACTGCTCGATTGCTTCGTTCAGATTGCTCCCTGTCCCCGTCCAACAAAAGCAGAGGAGCGAACTGTTACGCCCGACGAACCGAAGTTCACCGGCTTCATCTTCAAGATAACGGCCAACATCGACCCGAACCATCGCTCGTGCATCGCTTTCTGCAAAGTCTGCTCCGGCAAGTTCGTCCGCAACGCACCTTATCTGCATGTTCGTCAAGGCAAGACGCTTCGTTTCTCCAGTCCCACGCAATTCATGGCGCAACGCAAGGAAACCATTGACGAGGCTTGGCCCGGAGACATTGTCGGACTGCCCGATAACGGCATCTTCAAGATAGGCGACACGCTGACAGAAGGCGAACTGCTGCACTATCGCGGCTTGCCGTCCTTCTCGCCCGAGATGTTCAAGTACATCGAGAACGCCGACCCCATGAAGACCAAGCAACTGGAGAAAGGCATCAACCAGCTCATGGACGAAGGCGTAGCACAGCTCTTCATCAATCAGTTCAACAATCGCAAAGTCATCGGAACCGTCGGTCAGTTGCAGTTCGAAGTCATTCAGTACCGCTTGGAGAACGAATACGGCGCCAAGTGCCGCTGGGAGCCCATCAGTCTCTACAAAGCCTGCTGGGTAGAAGCCATGCCGGGTTACGAGAGCGAACTCGATGCCTTCAAGAAGCGCAAGCATCAGTACATGGCCCGCGACCGCGAAGGCCGCGACGTATTCCTCGCCGATTCAGGCTACGTCCTGCAAATGGCCCAACAAGACTTCGAACACATCAGGTTCCACTTCACAAGCGAGTTCTAGATTTAATTAAACAACCACGAATTGCCTTTTTATTAGAAACTTGGCTCAACCTCGCCGCGCTGATAGTTCGTCCAGCCTTGACTGTCTTGCCAGTAACCAGCGAAACGCAGTACGTTTGCATCAGCAAAGCCGAAAAGGGCAATAGTGCTGTAGGGCAGATAGTCGTAGCTTTCGTTATCATATTTGGCATATAGGTCAAGGCGATTCTCGCCTACGCCATTGCTGTTGCGCTCCCATCTCAGCGACCAAGTACCAGCGAAAGTGCCATTTATTTGTGGAATGTCCTCCCAGTCGGTGTACTGTTCCTCGCCGCCAATTGTGACAAGCTGCCTTGTTTGCCACTTGCGCAGTCCACTGAATGTTCCGTCGGCTTTGAATGTCAGTTGCTCGAACACACGCTGCTTTTCAGAAATGCTCTCGTAGTGCCAGGTGCCAACGATGAGCGTTGTGTATTGCTTCCGCAACTGCTCCGTCTTTTCGTGTGCCTCAGGGTCTGCCCATTCGGGTTTGTCGCTGCAAGAAGAGAGCGTGAAGGCGATGATGGCGAGAAGCCCGATGATGATGTTTTTCATGTTCATGTTGTTTTGTTTTTATCAATACCATATAAACAACGTTGCAAAGTGTTTTTTTCGTGTGTCGCAGTTCCTACTTTTAAGGATTATTAATAAAAGCCTCCTTTTTTCTCCAATTAGAATAATTAATGTCACCTTATCTGGCTATAATCATTAAAAAAGCTGTATCTTTGTGGCACGAAAATAAAACAGAGGCATGACGCAGAAACAGATTGCAGAAGACATACAGACTGCCGTGCAGACCTTAAGGCAGGGGGGACTTATCCTGTACCCGACGGACACGATATGGGGCATTGGATGCGACGCGAGCAACGAAGAGGCGGTGAAGAGAATCTTCCAATTGAAGCGACGCGAAGACTCGAAGGCGATGATTTGCCTGGTGGATAGTGCCAACAGGATGCAACGATATGTGCGCGGAGTGCCGGATGTGGCTTGGGACCTCATCGAGTTTGCCGAGAAGCCGCTTACCCTCATCCTTGATGGCGCTTCAGGTCTTGCGCCAAGCCTCATTGCCGAGGACGGCAGCATCGGACTTCGTGTCACCAAGGAAGCCATCAGTCACGAACTTTGCTACCGCTTCCAGAAGGCCATCGTGAGCACGAGCGCCAACATCAGCGGCGAGCCGTCGCCTGCTTGCTTTGCCGAGATTTCCGACGAGATAAAGCAGGGCGTGGATTACATCATGCTGTCCCGCCAGAACGATACAAGCAAGTCGAAACCCAGCCAAATCATCAAGCTAAGTCTGGACGGCCGCATACAAATAATAAGGAAATAAATGGTAAATGCGAGAGATTCCATAGCATGGCTTATCCGTTGGCGCCGCAGACACTTCTCTGAGGGCAGGTTCGTCTTGCTCATCAGCTTTCTTGTCGGCATCTTCACGGCTTGTGCGGGTTTGCTCCTGAAATGGCTCATCGGACAGATTGAGGACTTGTTGACGCACGAGTTCGTTGAGACCGGTGCCAACTGGCTCTATCTCGTTTATCCCGTCATCGGCATTTGGTTGACGATGCTCTTCATTAAATACATCGTCCGAGACGATATTGGTCATGGCGTTACGAAGATTCTCTTTGCCATCGCCCGCAAGCAGAGCCGCATCAAGCCCCATAACACTTGGACTTCGGTTGCTGCTTCGGCCATTACCATCGGCTTTGGCGGTAGTGTCGGAGCCGAGGCACCTATCGTCCTGACGGGCAGTGCGATAGGCAGCAGCCTTGGTCAGCTTTGCCGACTTTCCAATAAGTACATGATGCTCCTGGTAGGTTGTGGAGCAGCCGGAGCCATTGCCGGCATCTTCAAAGCCCCGATTGCCGGCCTCGTCTTTGTGCTCGAAGTGCTGATGCTGGACTTGACGATGACCAGCCTTTTGCCGTTGCTCGTGACGAGTGTGACAGCTGTGGGTCTCACCTTCGCTGTTTCTGGCACCAATCCCATCTTCGAGTTCCACCTGCAAGACGCCTTCACGGTCAATCGCATCCCTGCCTATCTGGCTCTCGGCATTGTTTGTGGACTGGTGGCGCTCTACTTCACAAGGACCATGAACTTCCTGGAAGGCATCTTCCGCAAGCTGCAAGGTCGCTATAAGAAGTTCCTCTTGGGAGCCGCCATGCTGAGCCTACTCATCTACCTCTTCCCGTCGCTCTACGGCGAAGGCTACGACCTCATCACCCTTTTGCTTAACGGCAACGGACAAGCCGACTGGGATACTGCGATGGACAGGTCGCTCTTCTACGGTTCTAACCACTTGCTCATCTACCTTTTCCTTATAGTTGTCTTCAAGGTGTTTGCCTCTACGGCCACCAACGGAGGCGGTGGCTGCGGCGGTATCTTCGCGCCCAGCCTGTTCCTGGGCTGTATCTGCGGCTTCATTTTCTGCAGGCTCTGGAACATGTACGACGTGCTGGGCATTGACATTCCTGAAAGGAACTTCGCCATGTTGGGCATGTGCGGACTGATGAGCGGCGTGATGCACGCACCCTTGACGGGCATCTTCCTCATCGCCGAACTGACGGGAGGTTACGCCCTCTTCATGCCTCTGATGATTGTGGCGTCTGGTTCCTACCTCACCATCAAGTACTTCGAGCCGCACAGCATCTATGCGATGAGACTTGCACAAAGAGGCGAACTACTGACCCACCACACAGATAAATCCATCCTCACCCTGATGAGCATGGACAGCGTGATTCAGCATTACGACCAAGTCCTCTACCCTGATATGAATCTGGGCGACGTCGCCGCACAAGTCTCGAACAGCAAGAACCATGTCTTCCCCGTCGTGAACAAGCAGATGCAGTTCGTCGGAGCAGTTTATCTGGACGACATCCGGCACCTTGTTTTCCGCACAGAATTGTACAGGGACTTCGCCGTGTCACAACTCATGACACAGCCCGAAGCCCTTCTCTCCGTGAACGACCCGATGGAAGTGGTAGTCAGCGTGTTTGACAAGACAGGAGCCTGGACACTTCCCGTCGTAGATGAAGAGGGCATTTTCGTAGGCTTCATCCGCAAGAGCACAGTCCTGACCGTCTATCGTCAGATGTTGGCCGACCTCTCTAACGACTAGTAAATTTGGTTCGTAGCGGGCGCCGTGAATATTTTTGGCGGGCGCTACGGATTCTTTTGGCGGCCGCCGTGAATTCTTTTGGCGGGCGCCAAAACGTCACGAGCCACGTTAAGTTGCCCGACGAGGCACGTTAAATCACCCAACTTGACACGTTAAGTTTCGCGACAATCCCTGTTGCCTTAAACATTTTGGCCTAAACTCTTGGAAGCTAAGCCATATTTCCCTACCTTTGCAGGAGTAAAGTACACACTTATGCGACGTATCCTTTTGCTGGTCATCTATTGCTTGCCTGCTCTATGTGCTTTGGCTCAGGAACTCGCTCTGCAAGGTCGAGTCGTCGATGCAGAGACGGGCGAACCGCTGCCATATGTGAACATTCGGGCAAGCGAGGACAAGGCTACGCTCACAAATGTCGAGGGAGAGTTCAAGTTCCAAGCAGAAGCAGAGGAGGTTGTGACCTTCAGTTTCGTCGGTTATCACAAGCTTTCGCAGAAGGCGGAACAGGCTTCGGGAACGATAAGAATGAAGCCCTATACCACTCAAATTAAGGAGGTTACGGTCCTGCCTATCGACAAGGTGGACGTCTTGAAACGCGTCATCGAGAATCTCAAATCGGACTATAAGACAGGAAGCAAGTGGACGAGGAAGTACTTCTTCCGTGCCTTAATGGAAGAAGACTCGGTAAGCTACATCGCAGAGGCCTTCATGGAAGCTTTCTCCGTGATGAATGTCCGTTCGGCACAGATAATAAGCGGGCTGCAAGGCTACGATAAGGAGTCCGGCAAGAAACCGATGTTCATTCATGGTTCCAATATTCATCAGCTCATAGAGGTCGCTCCGAGAACCAGCAACAGCTCTTTCTGGAAGCCTCTTATCAAGCCGTTTTCCCACTACGAGACTTTGAAGGACTTCTACAATGTGAAGATGCAGACCCTTTACGACGAGGAAGGACAGGCGCTTCTCCGATTCGATTTTACTTGGAGTAAAGACCTTTTGCCGATGGACTACAATCGTCGCAACATCACAGGCACAGCCTATGTGGATGCCGAGACTTGCAGGTTACTCCGATTCGACGGCTCTTGCAACAATTGTACGGTAAGGATGGGCATCATGTCTTATCCCATATCCATCGATTTCCACTTGGAGTACGACTACAGCCAGGACGTTGCGTCGGTCTCCAACATAGCCATTCACTTGGAGTACGACTACAGCCAGGACGTTGCGTCGGTCTCCAACATAGCCATTCAAGGCAGTAACGACTTTATGTCCTATCGTGTTCTCCTCTTTGCGATAGAGGAAAACAAGCAGGAGGGAACGGTGATTAAGGCAAGTAAAGAGAACATCGTGACGGCCCTTCAGGAAGCAGGCTATGATGCCTCGCTTTGGGACGAATATGACATTATAAAGCGCACCAAAGAGGAGGAAGCCGCCGCCTTCGGGAAATGACCCTCTTGTGTCTGCCTTTTATTTGTCTTCGAAGAAGATGCGCTTTACGCGTGGAGCAATGCCGGTGAGGATTTCGTAAGGTATTGTTCCGCAACGGGAAGCAAGTTCTGCAGGTGAGAGTTCGTCACCGAAAATGGTGACAAGGTCGCCTTCTTTGCAAGGAATGTCGGTGACGTCTATCATGCAGACGTCCATACAGATGTTGCCTACATATTCAGCCTTTTGCCCGTTAACAATGCAAT
>CACXUA010000050.1 GCA_902770725.1 uncultured Bacteroidales bacterium
TCTGAGGGCCTTCGACCTCTGTGTTCAGCAGGCTGGCCTCAAGCCCGATGAGATGGATGTCTGGGGCGAGCACAACTGGCACAACAACCTGATGGCCGTACTCTCTGTGGGTGTGGCAAAGTTGATGACCCGCGACCAACTCGAAGCCGTCATCAGGGAGCGCCTGCCCAACTACTCGCAGACCGAGGACTGCAAGAAACTCGTGGGCTACTTCTACGCGAACTACAACGCCGACAAAGGCTTCATGAGCGCATCCTTGAGGGAAATCAACGCGAAGGCACAAGAACTCCCCCTAAAGGGGGATGGGGAGGCTTCGGAACTGGACAACCTCACTGTCGGCTGGAACCCGCCTCAGTTGCCCTCGAAGTTGCCCCGACTCATCCACCTGCTGCTCAAGCCCTTCCCGAAAGAGTACCACCCCGTGCTTGCTCCCTCTGCCTCGGTTGTCCTTGCCCCACACGCCTCTCACTTCCGCGCCACCTACATTGACGGACGAACCATCGGCCCGGGCTTGTATGCTGGCATCGCTGCCCCCAGCGGCTCGAACAAGAGTTTCATCACGAACCTACAGGACGACATGACCAAGGACACACTCCAGGCATGGGACGTGAACGAGTGGGCGAAAGTCCGTGAGAACCAAGAACTCCGCGAGAGAATGGCCAACGCCAAGGAGAAGCCAGTACGTTACAGGCCTAAACTGCGAATCGCAGAAACAATGAGCAAGACCTCGCTCTTGGAACTCCAGACCAACCTCGGCGACAACGGCATGTTGCTCTGCTCTTGGAGCGAAGCAGATGCCCTGGTCAATGCCACGAAGACCCAGTTCTCCGACATCTCCGTGCTGCTCAGAAAGGCGTGGGATGGTGATGTGGTCCGCCAATACTACATGAGCGAGAACTCGTGCAATACCCAGACCCGCGTCAATGCTTCCATCCTCCTGACAGGCACGCCAAAGGCCGTCCTGACCAGGCTCTTCTCCGACACCGAGGACGGAATGATGCAAAGGTTCATGCCCTTGCTCATGCCCCCGATGAAGCGCACCTTCCTGCCTCCTCGCATCACCCCTCTCACCAAGGATGAACAGTTGGAACGCGATGGTCTTCTCCAGAGTCTCTGGCAGAAAGACCTCGCGCTGGGAGACGAGACCTGTCTGCTCGAAATGCCTAAGACTCAAAAGGTTGTCAGGGAATGGTACAATGCCATCGAGGAGAAGTACAACGACGGGCTGCTCACAGAAGCGGAAGCAAACCTCAGCCACCGAATCGGTCAGTTCATGATGCGGGCAGCCATACCCTTCGTGGCACTTTTTGGCGAAGAGCAACGGGAAATGCTCGAATACATAAAGTGGCTTGGCGACTACGTTTATTATAACATCTGTTACATCTTCTCCAGTCGTGTGGCCGAGGACATGATGGAGTCGCAGAAACTACTCAGTCAGCACATGGACAGGCGTATCACCGCCGAACCGCTCCTGAACCTCATGCCCGAGACCTTCACTATTCCAATGTTCCAGGAAGTACGCCTCCGTCACGGGCAAGGTAGCGAAGTTCGCGCACTCCTCTCCCGTTACGTCAAGAAAGGCAAACTCAAGCGTCTCAAGGACGGCGTGTTCCAGAAGATTGTAGCGTAAAGCGTATCGTTTACGAAAAATATGATACACCCCCTGACTCGCGCTGAGACAACAAAAAAGCGGCTCCCTCCTGTGTGGGGGAACCGCTTCTTAGCGTTGGATCGGGCTGAGCCGATATTAGTTTCTGCGGGTTGCTGAGTAGTTGATACGTAGCGCCCACGATTTACGTAACACTTCCTTGATGTCGGTAATGTAGCCCATCTGCGTGTGCTGGTCAGCCTTGATGCTGATGACCTGCTCAGCCTGGTTGGTCATGCCCTGACGCTCGGCTGCGATGAAGTCCATGACTTCGCGTGCCTCGGCATAACGGTCGTTGAGCTGAATACGGGTGCTGCTACCCATCTGGGCACGCAGGTTGTCCGTAGGAGGACCAACGTAGATGAACGATACTACTGACTTCTTCTCCAGCTTCTCGAGCTCTGTACCTTGTGGGATGGTGAACTTGACCTTGAGGGTCACTTCACGCATGGTCGTTACCATCATGAAGAAGAATAGGATGGTGAAGATAAGGTCGGGCAGAGATGAGGTGTTCATCTCAGGCATTTCGCGACTTTGTTTTCTCTTAAATCCTGCCATTATTGGTCTCCTCCATACTTTTTAGGTTCAGCCTCAGAGATGTTCTGGGGATAGTATTGACGTACTGCCGCTTTCTCCTCGTCCTTGAGGTACTGGAATTCGCGGCCGAACTTCTGCTTAGCCAACTCGTTTCTCAGTTCGTTATAAGCTGCCACCAACTCGTTCTGCACCTGGAAGTAGATGTTGTAGGGCGTGCCGCGGTCGGTCTGTACGCTGACCACGTGCTTGTCCGTCACGAAGCACTGACCCAGTAGGTCGATGTTCTTGACATGCTTCTCAGGCAACTTGCTCAAGTTCTGCTCGTTCTTGATGAACTCCTTCACGCGGGTGCGGAGCTCGGCGATGTCACCATAACCGCTGTTCAGCTCGTCCTTGATCCACAGCTGGCCTGCGGCGTTGAGACGAACGTAGAGAATATTGCGGCTCTTGATGTCCATTGTGGCATCTTCCTGATCTGGTTCTGGTGGCTTGGGCAGGCGACGTGCCAGACCCATGTCCGTGTCCATACTTGTGGTGACCAGGAAGAAGATGAGCAACATGAAAGAGATATCGGCAGTTGAACTGGTGTTCAAGCCCGGCATCTTCTTTTTCTTCTTTGCCATATCTTTCTCTTTTTAGGTCGGTTTACTTACTTGCGTTCTTTGTAAAAATGCCGGTCATGCTAACAACAACTGCGATGGCAGCAGCCACGAGCAGGACACCCATGCTGACCATGAACACGTCAACTACGGTTACCCAGCCTGCGCTGGTCACTGTTCCGTCGCTGGCGGTGAATGCTTCCTCGCCAAGACCCAAAATCCATCCAAGGACAAGGGATGCGATGGTCAGACCTGCTGTGAACAGGGTAATCTTGCCACCTGGCACACCAGTTGTGGCAGCGGGGTCATTGCCCTTACTGTTCTGCATGCCGCGGATTGCTGACCAAACGGTGAGACCTGCGGTTACCAGTATGAGAGCATACATGAGCCACATGATGACGTCGGTGAGCATAGGCTCGTTGTTGTCGCCAACAGGATTGTTGTAGCCAATGAGCAGGAACGCTGCGAAACATACGACAATCAAGATGACACAGCACAAGAGCACGCGACTTGATATTTTCTCGATCTTCATTGTTCTACTTAATTAATTAAGAGTTAAGAATTTAGAGTTAAGAAATAATAAGATTCTTAATCTTCAATCTTTAATCTTTAATCCTATTAATTACTTCTTGCACTTGTCGCTCTTAACGCACATTACGAGCAGTTCCTGAGCGGCTTCTTCCATGTTACTGGTCAGTGCCTCAACCTTTGAAAGGATGTAGTTGTAGAATACCTGCAGAACCAGGGCAACGATAATACCGAAGATGGTTGTGATAAGGGCGACCTTCATACCGCCTGCAACGACTGTCGGGCTGATATCACCAGCGCGCTGGATGTCGTCGAAGGCCATCACCATACCGATCACAGTTCCGAGGAAGCCGAGAGACGGAGCCATTGCAATGAACAGGGTGATCCAAGAGCAGTTCTCTTCGAGGTATGTGCCCTGAACCTCTGCCTCCATGTTGATGGTACGCTCGATGGTGCCAATGTCGTTACGGTCATTGCTATCGAGGCACTCCATTGCCTTACGGCTAACCTGAGCTACGGGACCACGTGTGCCTTTGCACTTTTCGATGGCGTCAGCAATCTTGCCAGCTGCAACGAGGTCGGCGAGTTCCTTCATGAACTTGCGGGTGTTGATCTGAGCGAGAGTCAGGTAAACAACGCGCTCGATACAGAATGCGAGACCCAGTACGAGGGCGATGGCAACGAGAGACATGAAGCCTGCGCCACCTTCAATAAACTTTGTCTTGAGGTTCTTGAATACACCTTCGTTCTCTTCCTCTACGATGGGAGCAGCCTCGACAGCTTCTTCCACAGCAGCAGTGTCCACAGCGGCAGAGTCAACGGCAGCACTATCTACTACTTCAGTAGCAGCTACGTCTTCCTGAGCCATTACAGATGATGTTGCTCCAAATGAGCAAGCAGCAACCATTGCAATAATTGCAAATAACTTTTTCATTGTGTTGTTTGTTTAAATGTTTATGATTGTGTTTGTTTCTTAAGTTTCTTCTTTTGCGGAGAGAGCGAGATTCGAACTCGCGAACCAGTTTTGCCGGTCACACGCTTTCCAGGCGTGCCTCTTCAGCCACTCGAGCATCTCTCCCTTTGGGGCGCGCCAGTGCCAGACGTGTCTGACTTCGCGCTTTTCGGTTACAAAGATAGCTTTTTTTCCTATACTGCCATAGTTTTTAGGCAAAAAAGTTTCGATTTCTATGTTTTTTTGTAGTTTTAATTGCTCTAATGCGGCTTTATTCGTTGAAATATGTGCTTAGCATTGTTGGTTGTGATGCAATCTGCCTCTTGCTCACTCACATTAAATATTGATGCAATTTTGCGAAGTACTTCGACGACATAGGCACTTTCGTTTCGCTTGCCTCGATAAGGAACTGGGGTGAGGTAGGGAGCATCTGTCTCGAGTACGATGCGTTCGAGAGGGACGACGCTTAATGTCTCGGGCAACTTACTGTTCTTGTAGGTTACTACGCCGCCGATGCCGAGCATGAAGTTGGGGAATTGAAGCAACTCCAGCGCCTCTTCCTTTGTGCCACCGAAGCAATGGAAGACTCCGCTGATGGGTTCGTCGCGATAATCTGACAGGATGGTAACAAGTTGCCGATGGGCATTTCGGGCATGGATGGAGAGTGGGAGGTTATACTTAATGGCCCATTCAATCTGTATGCGGAAGGTCTCTTCCTGCTCCTTGACTTTGGTCTTGTCCCAGTAGTAGTCGAGCCCCACCTCACCAACTGCGATGTAAGGATGGTCGGGAGCTTCCAACAATTTCTCCATGTCGGCCAGGACTTGCCTGTAGTCCTCTTCGATGTCTTCCGGATGCAGGCCTAGCATAGGGAAGCAATAGTTGGGGTATTGATAGTACAGGTCGAGCATTTGTTCGATGCTGCCTGCATTGATGTTGGGCAAGAGGATGCATTCGACTCCTGCCTGCTTGGCCCGAATGATGACCTCGTTACGGTCGGCATTGAACTCGGGCTCGTAGATATGACTATGCGTGTCTATCATTTCTGTCGGCCCATGAGTTCGAGGGCAATCTCGCGAAGCATCTGCTTACGCTGCTCGGGCAGACCCACTTTGTCCAGGCATGCTTTTGCTTCTTCGTAATATGCACTCATGCGTTCCTTTGCCATTCGGTCAACGCCAATCTTTGTATAGAGAGCGGTGACGGCTTGTATCTTTTTGTCTGGGTCGCAGTCCTTGCTCTCAATCCATCGCTGCAGTTCTGCTCTGTCTTCCTCGGAGGCATTGAGTAGGGCATTGATGAGCATGAAGGTCTTCTTGTTGCAGAGGATGTCACCACCAATCTTCTTGCCGAAGACTGCAGGGTCGCCATAAACGTCGAGGTAGTCGTCCTGGAGTTGGAAGGCAAGCCCAAGGCATTCACCAAAGCGATAGAGCGCCTCAGCGTCTTGCTTGGGAGCGTCGGCCAGCGTGGCTCCAATCTGCAAGGCACAAGCCAGCAGGACTGAGGTCTTGAGGCGTATCATCTCGATGTACTCTGCCTCGGTGACGTCGTTTCGTGTCTCGAAATCTACGTCATATTGTTGTCCCTCGTCTATCTCGATGGCAGTTTTGGAGAAGATGCGCATCACTTCTGGCATCTTCGTCTCGTCACATCGCATCATGTATTTGAAGGAGAGGACGAGCATGTTGTCGCCGCTGAGGATGGCGGTGTTGTCGTCCCACTTGAGGTGGACGCATGTCTTGCCTCGACGCACTTCTGCCCGGTCCATGAGGTCGTCGTGCAGGAGGGTGAAGTTATGGAAGACTTCAAGTCCTATGGCGGGCATGAGTGAGGGCTTTACGTCGCCGCGATAAAGGTTGTATGCCATGAGCATGAGGACGGGCCGGATGCGTTTGCCTCCAAGCGAGAGGACATAGCGGATGGGTTCATAGAGTCCTCTTGGCTCACGTTCGAGGGGTAGGGAAGCGATGGCTTCTTCCACCATCTGCAGAAGTTGTGTGCTACTATACATTATTATATATTATATAGAAGACCCCTCAACCCCTTTGTGGGGGAGGAGGGGCCATGTGTAGAAATCCCTTTGGAGATAGTCTCTTAGTTCAGACGGAACATGACGGGCAGTGTGAAGCGTGAGCGCACGGTCTTGTTACCTTGCTTGGCGGGCTTCCACTTAGGCATCATCTTCACGACGCGTTCAGCCTCCTTGGTGAGGTTGGGGTCTGGAGAACGTGCGGTCTTCACATCGACGATAGAACCGTCCTTGTTGACCACGAAGTTCACGATTACACGACCCTGAACGCCTTGTTCCTGGCAGATGCTAGGATACTTGATGTGTTCGCTGAGCCACTTGAAGCAAGCTTCGTCACCGCCTGGGAACTGTGCGTTCTCCTCTACCATCTCGTAGATGCGGTCGTCGTCATCAGCTTCTACAACGGGTCCTACGGGGCCTGTTACGACTGCTGCACTGGGAGCGCCAGTACCCACAACTGCTGTGATGGCTTGGTTCATTTCCTCGGAGGTCTCTACCTCTTCCTCTGGAAGTTCGGTATCATCTTCAACCTCGTTGATGAACTCCATTACGGTAGGAGCTGCTGCTGGAGGAGGAGACATCACTTCCTGCTGCTGGGTGATGGGGATCATGTCCTCTTCCATTCTGTAATCATAAATCTTGTCTTCTTCGACCACCTTGACTTCGCGCTGGGTGTACTCGAAGGCAACGAACATAGCAGCGAGTGCCAGAACATATCCAATCAGCATATTGGTCGATTTCTGACTTCTCAGCTCTTCGTTTACTGTTTTGTTAGCTTCCATGTTATATTTTGTTGAATTTATTGTCGAATGACGTTATATGTGCCACAAAGTTACATCTTTTTTTTTACATAGGTATGCATGCGCGGAAGTTTTTTTTCATTTTTAATGTTTTTTTGTTCTTCTGAGGCAGTTGTTGACGTTAATATGCAAGACTTTTACTGGGTGAATGATTTGTCATAATGTAAGTTATTCCTTGTCTTTGCTGACATTGTGATATTTTTCTGAGTGTCGAAAAATGGCGTAAAACACGTCGAAACGGCCAACTCGGCAGGGAGGGTTGCTCAATGCCCTACAGGGGAATTGCAAATCCCCTACAGGGCGTTTGCAATTCCGGCTGCATTCTTTGGGTGAAAAATCACGTCGAAATTTGTCGAAAATCAGGAAAAATCGGTCGATTTTGCTATCCAGAGTTGTCAATTTGGTGTTTTGCCTTCAACTCTTCTCTTTGTAACTTCTTGATATTCAATATAGATTCAATTTAAGCGCATTTCTTTGAAAAAATGACTAAAACTATAGCTGAGACCATTTTTGACGATTTGTGGAGGTTGGCTCAAAATCAAGATGTAAGCAAAATGGCTAAATAATTAACATTGTGTCAAAGTGAGTGTCTGGTCGTTCTTAAAGTATTTATCTGCGTTGCCATTGTCCTTCGATTGTCGTTCACTTTTTCGTGAGACCTCAATAGTTTATGTTCGCCAATGCAATAAATCGGCCTGTGTTTACGTTTATATATTATAAAAACAGGCGAAGAATTGTAAACAACAAACTTTTTTTCGTACCTTTGTGGCTGATTTATGAATAGATTGAAAAAGATACAACGTTCCTTGCTCCTTGCAGTCTGCTTAGTGGCTGGAGGCGGATGGACTGCTCTTTGCGCTCAGGAAAGCGGCAGCGTGTTCAACTTCCTGAACCTGCCCGTTTCATCCCACTCGACAGCGCTTGGCGGCAAGAATATTTCCCTTATAGAAGACGACATATCCCTCGCCATCCAGAACCCGGCCTTGCTGACTGGCGTCAGCGACAAGACAATCGGTTTCTCCTTCATGACCTATATGCAAGGGTGTAACACGGGAGCTGCTGCCTATTCCCAGCAAGTGGGAAAATATGGCAATTGGGGCGTGAATGTACAGTTCGTGGGATACGGTTCAACAAAAGAGACGTTACTTTCCGGCGAGGTTGTCGGCCAGTTCAAGCCTCTCGACCTTTGCATCGCAGGCCAGTACAGTCACTTGTTGAGCGAACGATGGGCTGGCGGTGTGACAGCTAAGATCATCTATTCACACTACGGCGCTTACTCCTCTTTTGCGTTGGCTGCCGACTTGGGACTCAATTATTATAACGAGGAATCAGACTTCTCGTTCTCAGTTGCAGCTCGCAATCTTGGTGGACAGATAAAGAGTTTCGGTAATACCCACGACCGTCTTCCTGCAGACCTTCAGATGGGCATCACGAAGTCTCTCGGTCATGCACCAATTCGTATCTCCGTCACGATGGTCGATATGACGCGATGGACCAGAAGCGACTATTTTACGACTGGCGATAAACTCAAAGGTGGCAGTATCTTCATCAACCACTTTGTGCTTGGAGCTGAGTGGCTGATCAGCGACAAATTCTATGTTGGCATGGGTTACAACTTCCGTCGAGGGTACGAGATGAATGCCGCAGGCTCTTCTCATGCCGCAGGCCTTTCCTTCGGTGGCGGCGTGAATCTCAAGCGCCTCAAGTTCGGCCTTGCCTATGCCAAATATCACGTCAGCGCACCCACATTGGCTTTTACGCTGGCTTATAACTTCCAAAAGAATAAAGAATAAGGATATGAAACTGATAACTATTGCAATCGACGGCCACTCTTCTTGCGGCAAGAGTACGATGGCCAAGGACTTGGCCAAAGAGATAGGCTACATCTATATTGATACTGGTGCAATGTATCGCGCAGTCACACTCTTCGCCTTGCAGAACGGCTTGATAACGGATGATGGCATCAACGAGGAAGGCTTGCGGGAGCGTATGGCCGACATCATGATAACCTTCCAGTTGAACGAAGAGACAGGGCGTCCCGACACCTATCTCAATGGCGTTTGCGTCGAGAAGGAAATCCGCACGATGGAGGTCTCGAAGTACGTTAGCCCCATCGCAACCTTAGGCTTTGTCCGCGAAGCAATGGTTGACCTCCAGCGCTTGATGGGTGAGGCCAAAGGCGTCATCATGGATGGCCGCGACATAGGAACAGTTGTATTCCCTGATGCAGAACTCAAGGTCTTTGTTACTGCAAGCGCCGATGTGCGTGCCCAGCGTCGTTATGATGAGTTGACGGCAAAGGGTGAGAAGTGCAGCTACGACGAGATTCTTGCCAACGTCATAGAGCGAGACCGCATCGACTCCACGCGTGCCATCAGTCCCCTTCGTCAGGCAGAAGATGCTATCGTACTCGACAATAGCAACCTTACTATTCCAGAGCAGAAAGCCTGGCTGCTGGAACAATACCATAGAGTAGCAGCCGAATGACGATTGAAATCGACCAAGGCTCAGGCTTCTGCTTTGGCGTGACGCGAGCAATCGGCAAAGCGGAAGAGGAACTCGCTAAGGAGGAACGACTTTATTGCCTTGGCGATATCGTTCATAATGGCAAGGAATGCAACCGTCTCCAGCAGATGGGGCTTGTGACAATCAATCACGAACAGATGCATGACATCCATGATGCCAAAGTGCTCCTTCGTGCTCATGGTGAGCCTCCCTCTACCTATGCTCTTGCCCGCGAGCATTCCATTAACCTGATTGATGCTACATGTCCTGTCGTGTTGCACTTGCAGGAGCGCATCAAGAAGGAGTATAATGCCGACCCAGAGCATAGGAAGCAGATTGTCATCTTTGGCAAGAACGGTCATGCTGAGGTGCTGGGCTTGGTCGGGCAGACGGAAGAGACGGCCATCATCATTGAGTCGGCTGATGAGGTCAAGAAGCTCGACTTCAATCGCGACATCTGTCTATATTCTCAGACAACAATGCCGCTCGACGAGTTCCGCAAGATAGTCGATTACGTCCAGCAGCATATCAGCCCCGATGCTACCTTTACTTATTACGATACCATCTGCCGACAAGTGGCAAACCGCATGCCCAATATCCGCAATTTCGCTATCAAGCATGACGTGATACTCTTCGTTTGCGGCAAGAAGAGCAGTAACGGACGTGTGCTCTTCAATGAGTGTCGTCAGGCCAATCCCCGTTCCTATATGATAGATACAGCCAGCGAGATTGATGTCTGCTGGCTGCAAGGATGTGAATCGATAGGCATCTGTGGTGCCACAAGCACGCCCAAGTGGTTAATGGAGGAGTGCAAAGTAAGAGTCGAGCAATTGCTTGGCAGCGACAAATGATGTCCTTTCGCCATTAAGCACACCTTGTTCGGCAGCCTGAAGCATGTCAGCAATAGTGGGATTGTGATAGAAGTTCCCCATCAGCTGCTCGTTGATGCTCTCGTACATCCAGTACTTTGCCTGCTCTGCACGACGATAATCGAAGTATCCGCTCTTCTTTACGAAGTCAAGATAGCTGTAAACCATATCCCAAACCTCCTTGATGCCGTAGCCGTAGAAGCCGCTGTAGGTCAACACTTGTGGTGCCCAGCCGCTTTCGGGAAGAGGGAAGAGTTGGAGGGCATTGCGGAAGTGAGTGGCGGCGAGTTGGCACTTATCGACGTTATTGCCGTCGCATTTGTTGATGATGATGCCGTCGGCCATCTCCATGATGCCGCGCTTGATGCCTTGCAACTCGTCGCCTGTGCCTGCCAGCTGGATGAGGAGGAAGAAATCGACCATCGAGTGACAAGCCGTCTCGCTCTGTCCCACACCTACTGTCTCGACGAAAATCTTGTCGAAGCCTGCTGCTTCGCAAAGGATGATGGTCTCTCGCGTCTTGCGTGCCACACCGCCAAGACTGCCTGCAGACGGGCTGGGGCGAATGAAGGAGTCAGGATGTACGCTAAGTTTCTCCATTCGTGTCTTATCGCCAAGGATGCTGCCCTTGGTGCGCTCGCTTGATGGGTCGATGGCAAGGACAGCAAGGCGACCACCATATTCCTTTAGAACATGGATGCCGAACTCGTCTATGCTTGTGCTCTTGCCTGCGCCAGGAACGCCGCTTATGCCGATGCGAACGCTGTTTCCTGAATGTGGCAGACACTTCTCGATGACTTCCTGGGCGATGGCTTGATGCTCAGGAATGGTGCTCTCGACCAATGTGACGGCTTGCCCAAGGATAGTGATGTTGCCCTTCAGGATGCCTTCCACATAGTCGTTTGCGGTAAGACGATGACGGGCAAAGCGCTGCCTGTTGAGATGTGGATTGACGGCAGTGACAGGTGCAACGCCGCTGTTTACGGTCAAGCCTGCATATTCGGGATTGTTTTCAGGGTGCTCCATTTCAGTTCATAGTTATGAGTTCATAGTTCATGGCCTTCATTCCTGCGCAACATCCACATTGATGTATTGCTTGGCCTGACGGGGTGCGTCGCTGATGAGCATGACACGCATACGGCCTTTGCTCTTGTGGAGGTAGTGTGCGCTGACACTAATCTTCAGTTTGGTGCTCTTGCCAGGTCGAATGGTGCTGTTGGCAATGCTGACTCCGATGGCTTTATTGAAGACTTGTACCTGCTGAATATGCAGATCGCTCTTGCCTGTGTTGGTGAGCATGATGGTTTTGCTTATGGATTTCTTTCCGTTGAATGCTCCCATGTCAACTGATGACTCGCTGATGGTTAGCTCAGGCGCAAGGGCAAGCGTCTCGTCGCTCATCTGGGCAAAACTCGGCAGGAGGATGGCCGAGACAAGTATCTCGTTCGTTTCGCTTATCTTGTCGCCCATATATCGGGACAGGTAAATGCTCGTCTGGTTGAGGCCAAGAGTGTTGAGCTTCTCGCTATCGAGGGTGAGACGAATGGTGCCCGTCTTGCCTGCAGGTATGTCTTCGGGCAGGTATTCGGCCGAGAGATATGGTGGCAAATGCATGAGCTCGGGTCGGAAGGCTGTGCGGTCGGCATTCAGAAGACGAAGCTCAGCAGTAGGGTGGTCGCCGCGATTGACATCTTCAAACTCGATGGTGTTTGTCATGAGCCTCACATTGCCGAGGTCTATTGGGAACTCGTCGCTGAAGTCCTGTATCTCGGTCACTACGGTTCCCTGAATGGCAATATAGGC
>CACXUA010000051.1 GCA_902770725.1 uncultured Bacteroidales bacterium
AACGGCAACGGCAGAGGCAGCAATCGCCGACACCGAGGTAAATATCAGCGTAAACGGCGGCGAGCCCGCACCAGCAGAGGCGGACGCGTGAACATAGACAGCCGCGAACTTTTCGCGCCGGTGTATAACCGCGCATTTAATGACATATTCGCAGCAGAGCCGAAACACGAGCGCTGGACGTTTCCGGGCGGGCGCGCGTCGTGTAAATCGTCGTTTATCTCGCTTTGTGTCGTGCTGCTTGCCGTGAGATGGGACTCGATGACGATACGATAGAAGAACGTCTGCGTGCCCTCGAACCTGTTGCAATGCGACTCGAGGTGAAGGATGGACAGAACGACTGCACTCTCATCAATGACTCTTATAATAGTGACATAAGCAGTCTGGACATTGCACTCGATTTCATGAATCGCAGACCTGAGAAAGAAGGCCGTCAGCGCACCCTTATCTTGAGTGACATCTTGCAGAGTGGTGTCGAACCACATGCTCTCTACACTCAGCTTGCTGACTTGCTAGAGCAACGCGGCATCAACAATCTGCTGGCTGTTGGAGGCGTTATTTCTGCTCACATGAACTGCTTTGCAGGCTTGCCCATTTGTTGCCGTTTCTTTGCCAACACAGATGCGCTCTTGCAGGACGATATTCTCTCTCGCCTCGAGCATCAACTCATCCTCATTAAGGGTGCACGCAAGTTCCACTTTGAACGCATTACAGACCGATTGGAGAAGAAAGTCCATGAGACTATCCTTGAAGTTAACCTCAGCGCAATCGCGCAGAACCTCAACTACTATCGCTCTTTCATGAAGCCAGAAACGAAGATGATTTGCATGGTAAAGGCTGATGCTTATGGAGCAGGAGCAGTCGAGGTGGCAAAGACCCTGCAGGACCACAATGTAGATTATCTTGCTGTTGCTGTTGCTGATGAAGGTGTGACACTTCGCGAGAAGGGTATTACGCAGGGAATCATGGTGATGAATCCTGAGATGAGCAGCTTCAGTGCTCTCTTTCAATACAATCTTGAGCCAGAGATTTACAGTTTCCGATTGCTCGATGCACTCATCTATGCTGCTGAGCACGAAGGTATTACAAACTTCCCTGTACACATTAAGCTTGATACAGGAATGCATCGTCTTGGTTTCGACCCTGAGAAGGATATTCCCAGACTCATCGAGCGCTTAAAACGACAGACTGCTCTCATTCCTCGTTCAGTATTCTCGCACTTTGTTGGCAGCGACTCTGATGACTTCGACGACTTCTCTGCAAAGCAATATGAGTTGTTCTTGAAGGGCAGCAAGCAATTGCAGGAAGCTTTCCCACATCCCATACTGCGGCACATCTGCAATAGTGCTGGTATTGAACATTTCCCAGACCGTCACCTCGAGATGGTGAGACTTGGGCTTGGGCTTTATGGCATCAACAGTCGCAACAACGAAACCATTCACAACGTCAGCACCCTTCGCACAACAATCCTGCAGATTCACGATGTGAAAGCAGGCGAAAGCGTTGGTTATAGCCGAAAGACCATACTCGAAAGAGACAGTCGTATTGCAAGCCTGCCAATTGGATATGCCGACGGACTGAACAGGTTGCTTGGCAACAGGAAAGGCTATTGCCTTGTTAACGGGCAGAAGGCAGATTATGTGGGCAACATTTGTATGGATGTCTGCATGATAGATGTTACTGATATACCTTGCGAAGAAGGCGACCTCGCTACTATCTTTGGCGACGAACTCTCGCCAGCAGAACTCGCTTCCCGTTGTGGCACGATTCCTTATGAAATCCTTACAGGCATAGCACCACGCGTGAAACGCATCTTCTTCGAGGACAAGTAAAGGCCTTCGGAATCATAGCGCATTAAACGCCTTATAGTGGGATGCTCAACGAGGCACAGCTAAATGCCAAACTTAACACGCTTAGTTGCTCAACTTAACACGCCTAATTGCCCAACTAGGCACGTTAACTTTTGCATTTACTCTAACCTATCTCTATTAGAGGCAATTAGAATTTTTACATCATAACCTGATGGATTATGGATTAAAAATTGTATCTTTGCAGCGAAATGAGTACGAAACCATACATTATCATATATATACTGCTGACTTTTCTGCTGTTTTCGTGTGGCGGAAATCGAACAGGTGTTGCTGACGAAACAGGCGATACGCTTCAATTACATTACGCTAAGAACCTGACTGTTATCGAGTTCCAGGACCGTATGGAAGTGATAATGCGCAATCCTTGGGACACAACGACAACGCTGGCAAAGTACAACTTGAAGCTTCCTCTCCGCAAAGCAGGCATCTTTAGCAGTGTTCATTTGGCACTTCTCCATGAACTCGATGCAGATGAAGCTGTTGGCGGAATCTGTGACCTCGAGTTTTGCAATCAGCAAGAGTTCATCAAGGCTGTTAAAGAGGGTCGCGTTGCTAATCTTGGCAACAGTGTTCAACCTAGCTTGGAGCAGATTATCGACCTGAATCCTGATGCTCTGCTGCCCAGCCCATTCGAGAATAGTGGCGGTCTGGGACGTGTGGAACGACTCGGAATCCCTATCATTTGGTGTGCCGACTACATGGAGAACACACCGCTTGGACGTGCTGAATGGATGCGTTTCTACGGCCGTCTGTTTGGCTGTAAGGAGAAGGCAGACAGTATCTTCAATGCAGTTGAGAGTCGCTATCTTGAGCTCTGCGACTTGGTCAAGACAACAAAGACGCGACCTCGACTCTTGCCCGAGATGCCTTGGAGCGGACAATGGACGCTACCTGGCTCTGGAAGCAGTTCGACGAAACTCTATACGGATGCAGGTGCAGACTATCTCTTTGCCGACCTCAAAGGCAATGGCGGAATCCCTCTCAGCACGGAGAAGGTAGTCGATAAAGGTATCAACGCAGACATCTGGATAATCAAACATCACGGGCCTCTCGACAGAGGGCAGATGAATGCTGACACACCTCTGCTGGCTAACATCAAGGCACAGATTTGGTGGTGCGACACCTCGAAGACGCTCCTTTATGAAGAGACGCCTTTCCACCCTGAACGTCTGCTCGAGAACCTCATCAGCATTCTGCATCCGGAACTGGGAGTAGAGACGGAATACGAATACTTTAAGCCATTGAAAACCGATGAAAGATAAATACAAATTAAAGGGTTTAGCAGTTCTGATGGTTCTGCTCTCCATTGCCAATGTGCTTTGGGGCTCGCTCGACATTCCCGTCAAGGACGTTTGGCAGATTCTTTGCGGAAACGAGGTTGAGGGGCATCCTGCTTGGAGCATTATTATCCTGCAAGGACGCATTCCTCAGATGCTTACGGCTCTGCTGACAGGAACCGCTTTAGGCACTTGTGGCTTGCTTCTGCAAACAGCTTTCCGCAACCCATTGGCAGGTCCATCGATTCTTGGCATTGATTCGGGCGCTAACCTTGGTGTGGCTATCGTGCTGCTTCTGCTCGGAGGAACTGCTTCTATCGGCAGTCTTGCTCTTGGCGGACACCTGCTTGTTGTTGTTGCAGCAATGGTAGGAGCGCTCTCCATAATGGCTTTGCTGATGATACTGAGCAGGCTTTTGCGCAGTCAGGTGATGCTTCTCATTACGGGTGTCATCATCAGTTATGTGACGGGAAGCATCATCCAGCTCCTTAACTATTCGGCAACGGAACAAGGTGTCTTCAGCTTTGTGATTTGGGGAATGGGCAACTTCGCATCCGTTGGCATAGAGCGTCTGCCAGTCTTCTGCGCCCTTTCTTTCATAGGATTGTTCCTCGCCCTCCTTCTCATCAAGCCTCTCGACGCACTACTTCTCGGTGACCGCTATGCAGAGAATCTTGGCATCAGGATAGGAAGAGTGCGTCAAATGCTGCTTCTTGTCACAGGATTGCTTACAGCAACGACAACAGCCTTCTGCGGACCAATATCGTTCATTGGCTTAGCTGTGCCTCATTTGGCTCGACTCACGCTTGGCACTTCATATCATCGAACTCTAATGCCTGCCACAATGCTTATCGGAGCAAACTTGGCTCTGCTTTGCAACCTGCTGAGCACCCTGCCTCGCGACGGCAGCCTCATTCCCATTAGTGTCATCACGCCACTCATCGGAGCCCCTGTCGTACTGCACGTGATATTAAGACAGAAGTCTAATTAATAATTAAAAAAGAATACTATGAAGAAGCAAATTATTTCTCTCCTCTTTTCGGCTTTCTCCCTGATAGCTTGTGCCGAAGTTAATTACCAAGTTGTCCCACTGCCCCAGCAAATCAGCATAGACAAAAGCGGGCAGTACATGACTCTCTCTAAAGGCATGACTGTGGGTTATCCTTCTGGAAACCAGCAAATGAAACGTAATGCCGAGTTTGCTGCCGAATACCTGGGCCTGATTGTTAAGGCGCCAAACAGTAAGACTGCAGACGTTAACCTATCGCTAGACCTCAAAAGTGATAATCCTGATGCCTATTCCATTAGCATCAATAAGAAGGGAATCACCATTCAGGGAGCCAGCGAGAGCGGTGTCTTCTATGGTATCCAGACACTTCGCAAAAGCATTATGAACGAGACGGGCGAGGTGCGGCTTCCCTATGCTTTGGTGAGCGGTTCGCCTCGCTTCGGCTATCGTGGCACTGAACTCGATTGTGCCCGACACTTCTTTCCTGTCAGCTTCATCAAGAAGTTCATCGACATCCTTGCTTTGCATGGCATCAATCGCTTTCATTGGCATCTGACGGACGACCAAGGCTGGCGCTTTGAAGTTAAGTCTTTGCCCGAACTGGCGAAGAAGGCAAGCGTGCGTCCGTGCACCGTTGTAGGTAAGAACGTCGGCCTCTCCGACCCCAACAATGCCATATATGATGATACGCCTGAAACTGGCTACTACACGCAAGAGGAGATGCGCGAGGTTGTGGCCTATGCAGCAGAACGTTACATTACAATCATCCCCGAGATTGACCTTCCAGGCCACATGATTGCAGCATTGAGCGTGTATCCTCATCTTGGCTGCACGGGCGGTCCCTACAAGGTTTGGGGCATTTGGGGTGTTGCCGACGATGTGCTTTGTGCTGGCAATCCTAAGACGCTGGAGTTCCTCAAGACAGTCTATGGCGAGCTTTGCGACGTTTTCCCAAGCAAGTTGATTCATATCGGAGGCGACGAGAGCCCGCGTGTTCGCTGGAAGAGTTGCCCCAAGTGCCAGGCGAAGATGAAGGAACTCGGCTTGAAGAACGAGGCAGAACTGCAAACCTATATCAACAAGGAAATGGAGGCTTTCCTTGCCTTGCGTGGTCGTCAGTTAATTGGCTGGGACGAGACGTTGGAAGGCGGATTGAGCGAGAATGCAGCCGTGATGAGCTGGCGTGGATACGAAGGCGGAAAAGCAGCTGCAAAGCTTCATCATCATGTAGTTATGACGCCCACCAACAATTGTTATTTCGACTATTATCAGCTCAAGAATCGAGATGTTCAGCCTTTAGGCATCGGAGGTTATCTGCCTCTCAGCAAAGTCTATAGCATGGAACCTGTTCCCGAAGACCTGACGAAAGAGGAAGCGCAGTACATCTTGGGAGCGCAATGCAATCTCTGGACGGAGTACATGCTTAGCCCTGACCACGTGGAATACATGCTTCTGCCCCGTCTGGCTGCCATGAGCGAAGTGCAATGGCTGCAGCCCGATGCAAAGAACTACGAGCAGTTCCTCGTGCGGCTCGCTTCCCTGGAACAGTCCTATCGACGTCTTGGATACAAATTCTGCACAGCATACGAATGATCAGTCTGCAAAACCTTACAGTCGGCTACGGCGAAAAAGCCATCCTCTCCGACATCAACCAAACGCTCGAACCAGGTCGTCTTGTTTGTCTGCTCGGCTCGAATGGTGTGGGCAAAAGCACCATTCTGCGCACCTTGGCAGGCTTCCTGCAGCCCCTGGCGGGAAAGGTATTGCTTGACGGCAAAGACCTCTCGTCGCTCTCCCTATCGCAAAGGAGCAAAACCGTCTCCATCGTGCTGACAGAGAGAGTTGAAGTGCCGTACATGAAGGTTGCCGACCTCGTAGGGATGGGGCGTTCGCCCTATACAGGCTTCTTCGGCAAACTCACGAAAGAAGACAGGCAGATTGTCGGCGAAGCCATCGAAATGGTGGGAATCAGCAATCTCGCCGAGCGGACTATCGACACTCTGAGCGACGGAGAACGGCAGAAGGCGTTCCTGGCCAAAGCCTTAGCGCAACAGACACCCATTATCTTGCTCGATGAGCCGACGGCTTTCCTCGACTTCCACGCAAAGCTCAGCACGCTCCGGCTGATGCTCAAACTTGCTCACGAGACAAACAAAATCATCCTCATGAGCACGCACGACGTCGAAATGGCACTTCGACTGAGCGACATTCTTTGGATTGTTCAGGACGGCAAGATACAGACAGGCACGACGGCTTCCCTCACCGAAAGCGGTATCCTCCGTCAGTTCCTTGGCGATGAAGCCATCAGTATGCAAACGAGAAAGTGAGAAAATGAGAAAGTTGTAATACGACAGGAATAGCTTTTCAGGTAGTTTCAGCGCGGTAAAGAAGAGATAATAATTAATTATTATCTATTATTATATATTAATAAAACTCTATTAATAATCTTATAGTCTTGCCGTGAATCCGTCCATTTCGCTTCCTGTCGTATAACAACTTTCTAATTATCTAATTTCGCGCCTCGCAACTATGCCCGTGAAGTTTGTCAACGACACACGTGAAGTCTGCCAACGTCACACGTTAAATTTGCCAACGACACACGTTAAATTTGCCAACGTCACACGTTAAGTTTGCAAACATCTCTATTCGAAGGCTTCGGGCAACTGATATAACTTCGTTCCGTTGCTGCCTTTGATGAGGATGGTGGAATCTGATATCGGTTCTGCCTTCAAAGCGGCCTTCACTTCCTCCACGTCCTTGAAGACGCGCATACCTTCTGTGGCTGCCTTTGCAAACTCGCTTCCCACAAGCCAAATGCGCTCCAGCTCCATGTCTTGAAGCTGCCCGACTATACGTCTATGCTCTTCAAGGCTTTCTGCACCTAGCTCTCGCATATCACCGAGTATCACCATCTTATGCTTATCCTCGAAGAAGGAGAAGTTCGTCAGCGCTGCCTTCATGCTCGAGGGATTTGCATTATAGGCATCTATGATGAGACGATTGCTTCCTACCTCCCTCAATTCGCTTCGACTGTTGGTCGGTTTGTAGGCTACCAAAGCGTGGTTTATCTGCTCCGGAGCAATACCGAAGTAGAGTCCAATCGTAACGGCAGCACGCAAATTGGCAATGTTGTAGGCACCAATCAGGTTGGTCTTGACTGTGTGCCAAGGTGCGTCATCTTCTGCCCTCCATTGCATCTCGACGAAAGGCGTCGCTTCGCTCACCCTGCCCTCGACATACGGAAGGGCATCTTCCCACAAGACAAATTCGCGGCTTTGAGCCATCTGCAGGAGGTCTTCGTCGAAGGCATTGAGGAAGAGTTTCTTGCCGCGTTTGTGCAAGTCGTCATAGAGTTCGCCCTTCGTCTGCTTCACGCCTTCGAAGCTGCCAAAGCCTTCCAGATGGGCTCTGCCGACATTCGTGATGAGTCCGAAGTCTGCTTCGACTATACGGCAAAGGTCTGCTATCTCGCCTGGATGATTGGCACCAGTCTCGATGACGGCAATGTCGTGCTCGGGCTTGATGCGAAGCAGGGTGAGAGGCACGCCGATGTGATTATTGAGATTGCCCTCGGTATAGAGGACGTTCTTCCCCTCGGAAAGGACAGCGCTGATGAGTTCTTTTGTGGTGGTCTTGCCGTTGGTTCCCGTAATCTGCAAGACAGTCTTTCCCCATGCTTTGCGATGATAGGCAGCCAGTTCTTGCAAGGCCGCAAGCACATCAGGAACGAGGATGAGTCGCTCGTCCAGCTTTGCGACATCGGGATTATCTACGACAGCAAAGGCACAACCTTTCTCGAGAGCCTGCAGGGCATAGTTATTACCGTCGAACGTTTCGCCTTTCAAGGCAAAGAAAATGCTTCCTTCCGGACACTTGCGGCTGTCCGTCGTCACCAATGAATGCTCTTTATAGAGGGCGTATAATGCTTCTGTATTCATAGTCTTGTTTCGTTTTCTGGCACAAAGTTAAACCTTTTTTTCGGATTTCTTGCCATTTATATAAATAATGTGTAATTTTGTGCGAAATTAAAGTGAATTGTGTCCAAAACCGAGCCATATAGCATCAACATTGGCGGCGAATTGCTTTCGCTGGAAAAGCCTGTCGTGATGGGCATCCTGAATGCTACGCCCGACTCTTTCTATCAGCATCACGAAGGAGCCGAAGCCATTCGTTTGCGCACCAGACAGATGCTCGATGAAGGCGCAACAATACTTGACGTTGGGGCTTGCTCTACGCGCCCAGGCTTTACGCCTCCCGATGAGCAGGAAGAGATGCGGCGCCTCAGGGAAGCTCTGGCTGTCGTGCGGCAGGAAGCGCCTCGTGCCGTCCTGAGCGTAGATACATTCAGGGCAAACGTTGCCAAGATGTGCGTCGAGGAGTTTGGTGTGCAGATTGTGAACGACATCAGCGGCGGAGACCTCGATAAAGAGATGTTCCGAACGGTAGCAGAACTGCATGTGCCGTATGTGCTGACGCATAACAAAGCACTTTCTCAAGAGAAGGAAGAGGCTTTCCTCTCTGAGTTCCTGCAAGAGATGGGCAGCAAAGTAGAGGTGCTTCACGAGTTGGGTGTGTGCGACATCATTCTCGACCCAGGTTTCGGCTTCAACAAGACACTCGAACAGAACTACATCTTGATGCAGAACCTCGACGTCTTGCACGAACTCGACTGCCCTTTGCTCGTTGGCATAAGTCACAAGAGCATGATATACAAGCTGTTGGGGACAGTTCCAGAAGAAGCCTCCAACGGAACAACAGTCCTGCATACTGTGGCTCTGCAGAAGGGTGCTCACATCCTTCGAGCTCACGAAGTGAAGGAAGCAATGGAATGTATTAAGATCATTAACGAATTGAGCGAATGCCTAACATAAGTTTCAAAGACATTGTCGACATTTTCCTTGTCGCGATAGTGCTCTTCTATTGCTACAAACTGATGAAGCAATCGCGCTCCGTCAACATCTTCTATGGCATTCTGCTCTTCATCAGCTTCTGGATTATCATCAGCAAGGTGCTCGAGATGAAGCTGCTGGGCGGCATCCTCGACCAGCTTGTCGGCGTTGGCGCCCTTGCTATCATCATACTATTCCAAGAGGACATCCGTCGCTTCTTCTACAATATTGGAGCCCGCAATCGTGCCCATCGTTTCCTGCGCTTCTTCAGGCTCGACAAGCGCAAGAATGTCGGCGAGTTCCGCAACGAACGCGAGACAATCTTTCCCATCGTGATGGCTTGCATGAACATGAGCAAGCAACACGTCGGAGCCCTCATCGTGCTGCAGAACGACCTTCCGCTGGGCGAGTTCATGCGAACTGGCGAAGAGGTTGACGCTAAGATAACACAACGACTCATCGAGAACATCTTCTTCAAGAACAGCCCGCTCCACGATGGTGCCATGATTATTGCAAAGGGACGTATCACAGCTGCTTCCTGCATCTTGCCTATCAGTCACGACCTCGACATTCCCAAAGAGTTCGGCCTTCGACATCGTGCTGCAAAAGGTATCAGCAAAGAGACAGACGCCCTTGCAATCGTGGTGAGCGAAGAGACAGGCAACATCACAGCAGCTTATAACGACATGTTGCGCTCTCACCTCTCTGCAGAGGAACTGGAGACGGTATTGATGAAGGGCAAGTTCTAAACAACTCAGATTACTTAAAACACTCAGAAATAATATCACTATGGAATTAATGGAACAAATCATCGCTCGAGCCAAGTCCTGCAAGCAGCGCATCGTACTGCCCGAGAGCTTGGAGGAGCGAACGCTAACGGCTGCGGACAAAGCCTTGGCCGACGACTTGGCAGACATCATCCTGATTGGAGCAAAGAAAGACATCTTTGCGCTTGCTGAAAAGCTTGGGCTAAAACACATTGACAAAGCCACAATCATCGACCCCGAAACAAACGAAAAGACAGAGACTTACGTCCAGCTCTTCTACAACCTCAGGAAGAACAAAGGTGTGACAGAGGAAGAGGCTCGCGAGAAGGTGAAAGACCCTCTCTATTATGGCTGTCTCATCATCAAGAACGGTGATGCCGACGGACAGATTTCGGGTGCACTCTCCACGACTGGCGACACACTTCGTCCTGCTCTGCAAATCATCAAATGCGCTCCTGGCGTGAGTTGTGTGAGTGGCGCTATGCTGATGATTACCCCTGCCAAACAATATGGCGAGGATGGCGTGCTTGTGATGGGCGACGTAGCAGTTACGCCAATGCCCGATGCTAATCAGCTTGCTCAGATTGCTGTCTGCACGGCTCAGACTGCCCGTAGCGTGGCAGGCTTCAAGGAGCCTCGCGTAGCTATGCTCAGCTTCAGCACGAAAGGAAGCGCAAGTCACGAGGTGGTGGACAAAGTTGTTGAGGCCACGAAGCGCGCTCAAGAGATGGAGCCCACGCTTCAAATCGATGGCGAACTGCAGGCAGATGCAGCTCTCGTGCCAAGCGTAGGAGAGAAGAAGGCTCCAGGCAGTCATATTGCAGGCAAAGCGAATGTACTTGTTGCGCCCTGCTTGGAGGTTGGCAACATCGGCTACAAACTCATTCAGCGCCTTGCTGGAGCCGAAGCCATCGGCCCCATCCTGCAGGGCATCGCTCGTCCTGTAAACGACCTTAGCCGCGGCTGCTCAGTAGATGATATATATAAGATGATTGCCATTACAGCCTGTCAAGCGATGGACAGCAAGTAATTTGCTTTGAGTGAAGAACTAAGAGAAAATATGAAAATATTGGTTTTAAACTGCGGCAGCAGTTCAATTAAATATGCACTTTACAACATGGACGACCAGTCCGTCATCACGAGTGGTGGCATTGAGAAGATTGGTCTGCCTGATTCGTTTATAACTGTTAAGCTGAATGGCGAGAAACACAAGATGGAGCATCCCATCAAGGAGCATACCGCTGGTGTGCAGTACATTTTCGAGGTGCTGACAAGTGGCGAGTTTGCCGTCTTGAAGAGCCTCGAGGAGCTTGATGCAGTAGGTCACCGCATGGTGCATGGCGGAGAGAAGTTCAACAAATCGGTTCGCCTGACGCCAGAAGTGATGAAGGCTTTCGCTGAGTGTAATGACCTTGCTCCTCTTCATAATCCAGCCAACATAAAGGGCGTAAATGCCGTCACAGCACTTCTGCCCAACATTCCGCAGGTTGGCGTGTTCGATACCGCTTTCCACCAAACGATGCCCGATTACGCTTATATGTATGCACTTCCTTACAACCTCTACAAGGAGTATGGCGTACGTCGTTACGGCTTCCATGGAACGAGCCATCGCTACGTGAGTCAGCGTGTCTGTGAGTTCCTTAGCTGCAAACCCGAGGAGAAGCGAATCATCACTTGCCACATTGGTAACGGAGCCTCGATTGCTGCCGTGAAGTACGGTAAGTGCGTCGATACTTCGATGGGCTTGACGCCTCTCGAAGGCTTGATGATGGGCACTCGTACTGGCGACATTGATGCTGGTGCTGTCACTTACCTGATGGACAAGTTCAACCTCGACACGAAGGGCATCAGCGACTTGCTGAACAAGAAGTCAGGCCTTGCTGGCGTGAGCGAAGGAAGTAGCGACTTCCGCGACATACTGGCAGGCATCGCAGCTGGCAACGACAAAGCTCGTCTGGCAAAGGAGATGTACACCTATCGCATCAAGAAGTACATCGGTGCCTACGCCGCAGCTATGGGTGGTGTGGACATCATCCTCTTCACCGGCGGCGCTGGCGAGAACCAATGGGAAGTTCGCGAAGGAGCGACGAATGGCCTCGAGTACATGGGCGTCAAGATGGACGTGACGAAGAACCGCAGCTGCCGAGCTACGGAAGCCATCCTGAGTGCCGACGACAGTCAAGTCACTGTCTGCTGCATC
>CACXUA010000052.1 GCA_902770725.1 uncultured Bacteroidales bacterium
TATTGTCTTTTTCATTTTGCGTGTTAGTTTAGTTGTGTTAATGATTTAGGTTAGTTTGTACAGGCAGAAGCCTCGTACGATTGTTGCGTCTTCAAGCACGATGCCGCATTCCTGCCGGGCCATTGCCTTGACGAGTCGGGGCCAGTCGCTCTCTGCGAGGCGTTGCAGTCCGCCGAAGCCCGTCCAGAGGCAGACGTTGCGAATGTACTGCTCGGTAAGGTTCTCGGAGGGTGGTGCCCAACGATGGATGATGTCACAGATGCAGACGGCGTTGTACCTGCGGGCATAGGTGCGGAGGATGCAGAAGGCGGCTCGGAGGCCCCACTCTATCCGTTCGAACTGCACAAAGTGCCTGTCTGTCTGCTCCAGTCTCTGTCCTTTCCATTCTGTACCTGCAACCCGCCGGATGTTCAGCGGGTTGCAGTTTCTCAGTCCTCGTGTCATGGCTATTCGAGGCCTTGGATGGTGTCTTCGTTGCGGATCACTTCGATGGCGTCAGCCTGTGCCTCTCGACTGGGAACGAGTTGGAAGTTAGCCTCGCTGCGGAGGTTCTGGAAGGGCTTGCCTGGCTCCCAACTGACGTTGACTGCCTCGATGTAGTTGGCGTTGAAGTCTTCGGTAGTCTTAGCTCCCTTCGTCTTGAGTCGTGCCTGGAAATCGCCGAGGTCTCCGAGCTTCACGCGTTTGCCTTCGAGCAGGAGTTCCTTCAGGCAATCGACGGCCTGAGTGAGGAGTCCCACAATGTCGCCTCGGCTATAGACGCAGCCGTGATTGGCGATGTGGCGGGCGAAGTCGTTGATGTCGACCTTGCCAGTGGTTTGGACCATACCATAGGCTTTGGTCTCGGTGATGTCGGCCTTCTTGGTACCGGGTTTTGTACTTAGGATTGCGATACTGTAATTGATCATAATTGTTTAGTTTTAGGTTTTTGGATAAGTTAGCTGTTCTCGGAAGCGCTTCTGTCTTTATATACAGGCCCCCCCCTCTTTTTTCAACCCCAAGACCCAACTTTTTTACGGAAAAAGGCAAACTTTTTTCCCACCCATTATAATATATTAGTGCGCATAGGCGCGCGTGCGGAAATAAAGAATATGAAATACAGCATCTGTCAACGCGGCACGCCGAATTGACAAACATGGCACGCCAAGTTGAGCAACGCGGCACGTCGAATTGTCAAACGCGGCACGCCGCGTTTTTCGTGCCCCTCAGCTGCCTCTTTCCTTACTGCATACAAAAAAGCCCCTTCCCTTTCGGAAAGAGGCATAAAAAAAGCTCCTCTGTTTGTAGAGGAGCTTAGGACTAAGCTTTCTTTAGAATGCCAATTCCTTGCCAGCCTTGAACTTAACCACCTTCTTTGCGGGAATGGTGATAGCCTTCTTGGTAGCGGGGTTGATACCCTTGCGAGCACCGCGCTTTGCAACAGAGAATGTGCCGAAGCCTACGAGAGCAACCTTATCGCTCTTCTTAACAGCCTTCTTGATAGCGTCCAGAGTTGCGTCCAGAGCCTTCTTTGCGTCAACCTTGCTCAAGCCAGCGCCCTCAGCGATCTTGGCTACTAATTCAGTCTTGTTCATAAGATAAATGTTAAGTTGTTTGTAATTAGGTTATTTAATACACTGTGTTATTGCACTTTTGCCTTACAAATTTAGCGAAACTTGCCATATCCACAAAGCTTTTTCTTAAAAAAATGCAATAAATCGTGAAAAAACTTGATATAAAGCCCTTTTTCCCCCATTTCTACGCCTATTTTTCGTAACTTTGCACGCGAAAACTTAACATTTCGCATTATAAACATGAACTCGATACCTCCCGTAACGAAAAACCTGCTCATCATCAACGTGCTGTGCTTCTTCGCCAGCCTCGCCTTTGCCTCACACGGCATAGAACTCGAAGAGATGTTCGGCCTCCACTTCTTCCTGGCCAGCAACTTCCGTCCATGGCAACTCTTCACATACATGTTCATGCACGCAAGCTGGCAGCACCTCTTCTTCAACATGTTCGCCGTATGGATGTTCGGACGCATCATTGAGCAGACGATGGGGCAGAAGCGTTTCCTCTTCTACTACCTGACCTGCGGACTCGGAGCAGGCCTCATGCAGGAACTCGTGCAGATGGGCGAGTACTGGTACTACGGATTCGGAGCCTACGAGCAAATCAACCTCAGCGGAGTCATCGTTCCGATGGCAGAATACCTGAACCGATGGAACACCGTCGGAGCATCTGGAGCCGTCTATGGCATACTGCTCGCCTTCGGCGTCACCTTCCCCAACGAACGGCTGTTCATCTTCCCCATACCAGTCCCCATCAAGGCGAAGTACTTCGTCGTGGGCTATGCCGTCATCGAACTCCTCTCAGCCCTCTCGCAAAGAGGCGACGGAGTAGCGCACATGGCACACTTGGGCGGCATGCTCGTCGGCTTGCTGCTCATCCTATATTGGCGAGGCGGAGGTGGCAGAGGCAATCGCGGTGGCTACACACACTATGACCGAGGCAGCAACTCTTGGGACAATTTCCGCAGTTGGTTCTCGTCCCTCTTCAAGAAGAAAGAGCCACACATCGACGTCACCTACGGCGGCCGTTACGGACAGGAAGCAGCCTATCGCCAGCAGAAGAAAGAGCAGGAGGAAGAACTCAACCGCATCCTCGACAAAGTAAAGAAGAACGGATACGACGGTCTCACACCGGAAGAGAAGAAACGCCTCTTCGACATCAGCAGGAAATAACCATGTTGAAGCGCATCACCATCAGCATCTTTCTGGGCGCAAACCTCTGCACCATACTCCTCCTCTGGCTGTGTGTGGCACTGACATACATATCGCCCGAGCACCTGCCACGCCTGTCAAACCTCACGCTGGCATTCCCCGTCTTCCTCCTCGTCGACATCCTGTTCATCTTCTTCTGGCTGCTCTTCAAGGCAAGACTGGCATGGGTGCCCATCTTGGGACTGCTCCTCGTCGGCGCACACACCCTCGACTACTGTCCCCTGAACATCGGCAAAGACAAGATCATCGGCGAAAGCAACGACAGCAACATCACCGTCCTGACCTTCAATGTAAGCTACATACCAGACAAAGAACTACAGGAAGAACTCATCAGCTTCCTCAACATCACGAATGCCGACATCGTCTGCCTGCAGGAACTGCCTAAAACATTTTTCAGCGACCACCAGAAATGGCTCGACTCCACCGCCTACCATTACCGGCAAAGCATCAATGTGGCCATCCTCTCGAGGTTCCCATTCCTGAGCGACACCCTAAGCATCAACTACCCAACACGAAGCAACCGAAGCACAGCCTGCTGGATAGACTGCTACGGAGACAGCCTGCTCGTCATCAACAACCATCTGGAAAGCACACACCTAAGCCCGACGGATAAAGACGACTATGCCAATGCCATCACAGACCCACATCGGCAAACCATCAAGAACAGCTCGCGAATGCTCCTCGGCAAACTGAGCGAAGCCGTCGTCTATCGAGGTGCACAGACCGACAGCATCTGCTCGCTCATCGACCGTAATGCTGGTCACCCCGTCATTGTCTGTGGCGACCACAACGACATACCCATCTCCTATACTTACCAAAGGCTGGCCAGACGACTCGCTTCAGCCTACCGGGAAGCAGGATTCGGACCAGGTTTCACCTTCTCCCAACGCTTCTTTCCCGTACGCATAGACCACATCTTCTATCCCAAAGACTGGCAGTGTCTCTCATGTCAAATAGACAAGTCAGTACCCTTTTCTGACCACTATCCAGTCGTCGCCCGCATAGGCAAAAAAGCGAATTAAGCCGCCTTTTTCGAAAAAAAATCCCTCATTTCCTCTTTGTTTACGGAAAAAGTTGTATCTTTGCACGCTATTATGCACAAAACGGAATAAATATAAACAAAAAATTAAATAATTCTATTAACAATGCAAAACAAAGGATTTGTAAAGGTTTTCGCAGTTCTGCTGACACTCGTGTGCCTCTTCTACCTTAGCTTCTCTGTCGTGACCAATCACTACGAGAACAAGGCTGCAGCACTCGCACAGACAGAAGGTCAAGCAACTGCCGACCGCTACTTGGATTCTCTGCTCAACAACAAGGTTTACTGCAATGTATGGACATTGAAGGAATGCCGCGA
The DNA here is from genome assembly GCA_902770725.1 of uncultured Bacteroidales bacterium. Taxonomy (GTDB): domain Bacteria; phylum Bacteroidota; class Bacteroidia; order Bacteroidales; family Bacteroidaceae; genus Physcousia. The sequence goes on from CACXUA010000052.1 coordinate 4,120, forward strand.
AATGGGCATTGGCCTTGGTCTTGACCTCAAGGGAGGTATGAATGTTATTCTCGAAGTCAGTGTGCCTGATGTCATCAAAGCACTTGCCGACCACAAAGAAGAAACAGACGAAAACTTCCGCAAGGCAGTTGAGCAGGCCACAAAAGAGGCTGCTGCCAGCCAAAGTGACTTTATTACCTTATTCGTAAAGGACTACAAAGCTCTCGAGCCCAACAAGGCTCTCGCCGAACTCTTCGCAACACAACAGCTGCGCGACAAGGTGACAACGAAGAGCACAGACAAGGAAGTCGAGAGCGTGCTTCGTGCTGAAGTTAAGAGCGCCATCGACAACTCTTACAATGTACTCCGCACCCGTATCGACCGCTTCGGTGTCGTACAGCCTAACATCCAGGCCCTCGAAGGTCAGGAAGGCCGCATCATGGTCGAAATGCCTGGCGTTAAGGAACCCGAACGCGTACGTAAGTTGCTGCAAGGCAGTGCTAACCTCGAGTTCTGGGAGACCTATAACACTCAAGAGATTGTTCCCTTCCTCGTTAACCTCGACGCCAAGCTTGCAGCCGCTCTGAGTGGCATCAAGGAAGATACCGCTGCTGCCGACACAACACAAGCCGCAGAGGTTGAAGAGGCTCCTGCCGACACAACCAAGGCTGCTGCTGACCTCGCTGCTGCAGTTGCAGAGAATGACGACGAGGTTGCTGCAAATGCCAATCTTTCTGAAGCCGACATCGAGAAGGCACACAAGAAGAATCCCTTGCTGAGCCGCTTGCAAATTGCTCAGAGTGCTTACGGTTGCGTGGTTGGCTTTGCTAGCAAGCGCGATATGAACGACATCGACGAGCTCCTTGCTTCTCCCGAGGCTAAGGAAGTCCTTCCTTCTGACCTCCGCCTCAAGTGGGGCGTAAAGGGCATGGGTGAAGGTGCCAGTGCAAATATCTACGAACTCTATGCCATTAAGGTGACAGAGCGTAACGGCCGTGCTCCCCTGGAAGGCGACGTTGTGACCGATGCCAGCGACTCTTACGATCAGGCGGGTCGTCCTTGCGTAAGCATGAAGATGAACGTCGATGGTGCACGTCGTTGGGCTGCCCTCACAAAGGCTAACCTGAAGCGTAGCGTAGCCATCGTGCTCGATGATAACGTTTACAGCGCTCCTACTGTACAGAGCGAAATCACGGGTGGTAACTCCGAGATTACAGGTCACTTCACAGCCGAGGACACACGCGACCTGGCAAACGTGCTGAAGTCTGGTAAGATGCCTGCTCCCGCAAAGATCGTCAGCGAGGAAATCGTTGGTCCTTCTCTCGGTGCAGAGTCTATCCGTCAGGGTATCTGGAGCTGCGTCATCGCCTTCGTCATCCTGATGATCTACATGATCACAATGTATGGCTTCATCCCAGGCATGGTTGCTAACTGCGCTCTTGTCCTGAACCTCTTCTTCACAGTCGGTATCCTGACAAGCTTCCAGGCGGCCCTCACCATGAGTGGTATTGCCGGTATGGTGCTGTCGCTGGGTATGGCTGTCGATGCTAACGTGCTCATCTACGAGCGTACGAAGGAAGAGATGAAGGCTGGTAAGAAGGTTCGCGAAGCACTTGCTGCTGGTTACAGCAACGCCTTCAGTGCCATCTTCGACTCTAACTTGACATCTGTCATCACGGCTATCATCCTTTACTACTTCGGTACAGGTCCTATCCGCGGCTTCGCAACTACGTTGCTGATTGGTATCTGCGTCAGCTTCTTCACTGCTGTGTTCCTGACACGCGTTGTTTACACTCAGGTAATGGATAAGGACAAGTGGCTCGGCCTCACCTTCCGCACAGCTATTGGCGACAAGATTTCCTTCCAGAACCCGAACTTCAAGTTCATGAGTGCATACAAGAAGAGCTTCGCTATCTTCGGCACGCTGGCAGTCATCAGCATTGCCTTCATGTTTACTCGTGGCTTCAGCAAGAGCATTGACTTCACTGGTGGTCGCAACTTCGTCGTAATGTTCGAGAACGAGGTACAGCCCGAGACCGTTCGCGGTCTGCTGGCCGAGGCATTCCCCGAAAGCAACACCAGCGCCATCGCTCTGGGTACCGAGGGCAAGACCATCCGTATCTCTACCAACTACCGTATTGAAGAAGACGGCATCGAGGTGGATAGCGAGATTGAGAGCAAGCTCTTTGACATTCTCAAGAGCGGCAATCTGCTGGCAAGCGACCTCACTCTGGAGAACTTCATCAACCGCGACGAGCGTGCTGGCGGCTCCATCATCAGCAGCCAAAAGGTAGGTCCTTCCGTTGCATCCGACATCACGAAGGGTGCCATCTGGAGTGTCATCCTCGCCTTCATCGCCATCTTCGTTTATATCTTCATCCGCTTCCGCAACCTGTCGTTCTCTATCGGTGCCATCACCGCACTGATTGTGGACATCATCCTCATCTTGGGTATGTACAGCATGTGCTGGGGTTGGATGCCATTCTCTCTCGAGATAGACCAGACGTTCATCGGTGCTGTGCTGACCGCTATCGGTTATTCTATCAACGACAAGGTGGTTGTCTTCGACCGCATCCGTGAGTTCCTCCACCTGCATCCGAAGCGCGACAAGCAAGAACTCTTCAATACCTCTTTGAACAGCACCTTGAACCGTACCATCAACACCTCTGTATCTACGTTCATCGTACTTGCAGTCATCTTCTGCCTTGGCGGTGCCAGCATCCGCAGCTTCGCCTTTGCAATGATTCTGGGTGTCATCTTCGGTACGCTGTCTTCTATCTTCGTGGCTGCTCCCACAGCTTATCTCACCAGAGGCAAGAACATCGTGGAAGAGGCTGAGAAGTAGTTGAACTCCGACTTTACTCTTTTATATAACGAGAGCCGCAGCACTGCCAAGTCAGTGTTGCGGCTCTTTCTTTTTTCACATCTTTTTCGCCATTTTGCCTTGTCGAGTCAAATATATGTTGTATTTTTGCAAAGGAAACACACTAAACCCTTACATCATGAAGCCAATTATTGCCCTTTTCATCGGGATTCTCGCCTTTCCTCTCACGGCATCGGCACACAATTACAACGACAACGGGATCTGCACCGATGCCGATTGCAGCGAGCCATATCAGCCTGCCACCTTGCAAGACGGCTGGTATTTGCTCAGCAATGCTGGCAATGTCGAATGGTTCTCTGCACAAGTGAACCAGGGCGGCAACAACATCTTCCTGTGGGGAAAGATGGTGACCGACATCGACTTCACGGGTGTCACGCACACGCCAATCGGGGTGAGCGACGCGACGAAGTTCAACGGCAGGTTCGACGGACAGGGTCATCGCATACTCAATCTCAAGCTACGCACCACGAAGGACTTGCAAGGATTCTTCGGCGGATTGCGAGGCGGAGGCACGAGGGTCAGCAATCTCATCATTGATAAGTCGTGCCAGATCAACGGCAAACAACGTGTGGGAGGCATTGCTGCCTTTGCTCAAACCATTACGGGCGACCCGATTATCATCGAGAACTGCATCAACGAGGCGAACATCACGGGCACGAGCACCGCGGTGGGCGGCATCTTGGGAGGCAGCATGAGTCCTCATCCGGCCATTCATATCCGCAATTGTATCAATAAGGGAATCATCCGAGGCTCAGGCGAATCGGCCACGATAGCAGGTTGGCTGGGCGACAACAGCGGCTCGCTCGTGGAGAATTGCTACAACACGGGCCGCCTCACGGGCATCGACGGCGACAAGCGCAACATGGTGCGCCACGGCGGTTCCTCTGTTGTCCGAAACATCTACGAGTTCTACAACAGCTCCACCTACACGCAGGGCATCAAGAAGGACTGGGTGACGTCTGCTCCCCTGACGAGCGGCGAGCTGTGCTACTTCCTGTCGCGCGGACAATCCTCCGACGTCTGGCGGCAGACATTGGGCAGCGACGACGCGCCGCTTCCCCTTGGGAATGGCCCGAAGGTCTTCCTTTGCGGAAGGTCTAACTGCAACGGAACCTTGATTTCCGGCGAGTCGTTCTTCTCGAACGAGGACGAAGGGCTGGTCGTTGCAGGCCACCAGTTCGAGAAGGGTCACTGCCTTGTCTGCGGCGCGCTGCAGCCCGGCTACGCCTTTCCGCCTCGCAAAGTCTTCCTGATGGGCGGGCAGAGTAATGCCGACGGACGCGCCGCAATCGGCACCATGCCACAGTATATTCAGAACTACGCCAATAATGAAGGGAGCAAGTTCTGCTACTGGAGCTACGCGAACGGCACGGAAGAAGCCTGGCAGATGTTCGGCGGAAAGTTCGCTCCATACATGCCCTACACCGACAACAACACGACGTCCCGATGCGGATTCGACGCCATCGTCTATCATCTCATTGAGGAAGCCTTGCAAGAACGCTTCTTTGTCATCAAGGAGAGCCGAGGCGGAACGGCCATCGATCCACGCTGCACCAGCACGGGCAACCTGTGGTGGAACGCCGATCCCGACTGGCTTTCGACTGCCGCACCACGCAGCGGTCACTCACTTGCCTTGGAGTTCACGGAGAACATCGGGCTTTGCATAGACAATATCCTGAGCCAACTCGAGGAGGGCTACCAGATAAAGTGCATCATGTGGCACCAAGGAGAATCCGACCGAACACAGGCTGCCGCCTATCACGACAACCTTCGTCAACTCGTTTCCTACCTCCGCTCCTACCTCGTCAGCAAGACAGGCGACCAGAGTTACGCAACCCTTCCCTTCATCGCGGGCACCGTCAATCGCAGCAGCACGCAGTATAACGCCGTCGTGGAGCAGGCTGTCCTGCAACTTGCGACAGAGGATGCGAACTTCCATGTCGTGGATATGAGCAACTGCAAACTCGGCTCCGACGTCCTTCACTTCGACGCCGCAGGCTGTGCCGACGCGGCTCAGAGGATGTTCAACAAGCTCACGGAACTCGGATTGCTTGACGACGAGGACCCAACCGCCGTGACGTCTCCAGTCGAAAAACCTGCCACGACGGACGATTCCCTGTACGATCTAACCGGCCGAAAAGTGACAGAACGACCCTCGTCGGCAGCCAACCGTCAGATCTACATTCAGGGGGGCAAGAAACTCGTCAAGTGACGTAGCCCCCTCCAACAGCCTCTTTTGCCCATCATTACACGCCTCCCTGCCACACCCATGCAGGAGGGCTCATTAAATGGTCATGAATATTTAATTAAATGGTCATGAATATTTAATTGTAGATTCATGACCATTTAATGAACTTGGCACGCCACGTTTTGCAAGGCGACGCGTCAAGTCGAGTAAATCGGCGTGTCGAGTTGGGAAAGTCGACGTTTCGTGTTGGGAAAGTCGATGTGTAGAGTTTTTTGCTTACCTACATAATAATTCTTAGCGCTTCGTTCTTAATTCTTAATTTTATTTCGTATCTTTGCACCATTATTTATTGTAAAGCACTCAAAGCCATGAGTCCAAACGAACTCAACGAGCAGCTGAAGCAGACCGTCAGCCAGCTCTCGGAGCCCGAATCGCTGCACGGCCTTTTCCGCGAAGTCAGCGAGGGCGACCCACTTCCATCAGCCCCTGCACTGGCTGAGATTATCGACCTTTGCCGTGCCATCCTGTTCCCCGGCTTCTACGGCAAGTCTCTCCTCAGTCGCGAGACACTCCCCTATCACATCGGCGTCAGCCTGGACCGCCTCAGCCACCTGCTCACGCAACAGGTTTTGGCAGGTCTCTGTTTCCAAAGAACCGAGCCGGTGGAGACGTGCAAACTCACCGAAAAGGCACAGACAATTACCGGCGATTTCATCGCTTGGCTGCCAGAACTGCGCCAGATACTGGCCACCGATGTCGAAGCGGCCTACAACGGCGACCCGGCTGCCGATTCGTATGGTGAGATCATCAGTTGCTACCCCGTCATCAAGGCACTCACCTGCTACCGAATCGCCCACGAGCTCCTGCTGCTGGGCGTGCCCTTGATACCTCGCATCATTACCGAAATGGCTCACAGCGAAACGGGTATCGACATCCATCCGGGTGCCCAGATTGGTCATCACTTCACCATCGACCACGGAACAGGCGTGGTAATCGGAGCGACTTGCATCATCGGCAACTACGTCAAACTGTATCAGGGCGTTACGCTCGGCGCGAAGAGTTTCACGCTGGACGACAACGGCAATCCCATCAAAGGCATTCCCCGCCACCCGATACTCGAGGATAACGTCATCGTTTACAGTAATGCGACGGTCCTGGGACGCATCACTCTCGCTCAAGGCACCGTGATAGGCGGCAACGTCTGGGTAACCGAAAGCACCAAGCCAGGCGAGCAAATCGTACAGGCCAAGAAGCGAAAGAGCCAACTGGTACGGCCCGAAGACTGGGGATGCCTGTGATAAAGTTGATAGTTTATAGTTGAAAGTTTAAAGTTAAGCAACACTTATAGATGGAAAATCCCAAGTGGAAGACTCCCGCAAGCAATGCCGGAGAAGAGTTCGAGATGATAGCCAAGACCTTCCAAGGCCTTGAGACAGTGCTCGCGACGGAGCTTATAGACCTCGGCGCAAACAACATACAGATAGGACGCCGCATGGTGTCGTTCACCGGAAACAAGGAGCTGCTCTATCGCGCGAACTTCCAACTCCGCACGGCCATCCGCATCCTCATGCCCATCAAACACTTCCGCGCCACCTCGGCCGACGAGGTGTACGAGGCTGTGCAACAAATCGATTGGACCAACTACCTGACCAACGAGACCACGTTCGCCGTGGATAGTGTGGTCTTCAGCCAAGAGTTCCGACACTCTAAGTTTGTGGCCTACAAGGTGAAAGACGCTATTGTCGATCAGATGAGAGAGCGTACGGGAGAGCGTCCGAACATCCGCGTCACCAATCCCGACCTGCAGCTCCACATCCACATCGCAGAGTACGAATGCACCCTCTCGCTCGACACGAGCGGAGAAAGCCTACATCGTCGTGGCTACCGACAGGAGACGGTGGAGGCTCCGCTGAATGAAGTCCTGGCAGCCGGCATTATTATGCTGACAGGTTGGAAGGGCGGATGCGACCTCATCGACCCGATGTGCGGCAGCGGCACTATAGCCATCGAGGCCGCTTTGATTGCCCGCGGCATCGCTCCTGGCGTGTATCGCAAGGAATATGCCTTCGAGAAGTGGCCCGACTTCGACCAGGAACTCTTCGACAGCATCTACGAGGATGAGTCGCGCGAGCACGAGTTCGAGCATCACATCTACGGCTACGACATCAACCACAACGCTGTTGCCATCGCCACGACCAACGTCAAAGCGGCTGGCTTGAGCAAGGAAATCACCATCGCCCAGCAGGACTTTGCCGACTTCAAACAGCCCGAGGAGAAAGCCATCATCATCACCAATCCCCCTTACGGCGAGCGTATCTCGGCACCCGACCTGCTTGGCCTCTACAAGATGATAGGCAGCAAGTTCAAACACGACTTTACGGGTAACGACGCGTGGGTGCTCAGCTATCGCGAGGAATGCTTCGACCAGATCGGACTCAAGCCGTCGCTCCGCACGCCGCTCTACAACGGAAGCCTCGAATGCGAACTGCGTAAGTATCAGATGTTCAGCGGGAAGTTCAACGATATGCGTGCCGGAGGAGGCGACATAAAGACGGCTCAGGAGCGTCGCATGATGGCGGATCGCAAAAGATTCAAGCAGCATCGTGACTTCAAGGAACGCCTCGAGGACGATCCCCGCGAGCGTTTCACCCGCAAGAAGGACCGCGAAGACTATCGCAGAGACAGCAAGAAAGGCGACTTCCGCAAGGACAAGGAGTTCCGAGGCGACGCACGCAAGGATTTCCGCTCAGACCGCAAGCCGTTCGACAAGAATAAACCCGTTAAGAAATATGGAAAGAAACGCTATGATGATGAAGATTAAATACCTTATTCTATCACTCCTCATGCTATCCACGACCGGTTCCCTCTTCGCCCAAAAGCTCTTTACACTCGAAGAACTCAATTTCGGCGGGAAGAATGCCTCGAAGTTCTACCCCGAACGATGGCAATTGCGCTGGGACGGGAATCGACTCATCGATGCTGCCGACAAGACAAAGCCTGTCGTCATCGACCCCAAAACGGGCAAGACAATCGAAGGCGAAACGGTCGATCTCGACGCAAACAAGCGTTCGCGACACGACGGGGAACTGGAATTCTGCAAGGCCTCCGGTGCTGTTGCGTTCCTGCGCGACAATAACCTGTTCGTCCTGGCTGCCGACGGCACCGAACATCAGCTGTCGAGCGACGGCTCGCGGGAGATTGTGTACGGTCAAAGCGTACATCGCGACGAGTTCGGCATCTATAAGGGAACCTTCTGGAGCCCCGACGGACAGCAGCTCGCCTTCTATCGCATGGACCAGAGCATGGTGGCAGATTACCCACAGGTCAATACTTTCGAGCGCGAGGCAACACTCGCTCCCGACAAATATCCCATGGCTGGTATGACCTCGCACAAGGTCACGATTGGCATCTTCTCGCTCCAAACGGGCAAGACCATCTACCTCGACCTGGGCGATCCTACTGACAGATACTTCACCAACATTGCATGGGCACCAGACGGCAGGACGCTCTATCTATACGAGCTCAACCGCGACCAGAACCACACGACACTCGATGCCTACGATGCCGCAACAGGTCGTAAGCTCCGCACCCTGCGCGAGGAGAGTTCCGACAAGTACGTCGAGCCCCTCCACCCTATTACCTTCTTACCTTGGGACAGCAGCAAATTCATCTATTGGAGCTGGAAGGATGGGTTCAAGCACCTGTATCTGATGGACATCGAGGGCAAGGAACTCGGCCAACTCACCAGCGGTAAGTGGGTCGTCAAGGAGCTTGTCGGCTTCTGTCCTGCCACGAAGAGTGCCATCATCATCACTAAGGAAGCAGGCGATTTGCAACGCAACATCTACCGTCTCGACCTGAAGACTAAGAAACGCACCTCGCTCGACAATGGTCGCGGATGCCACTCTGCGCAACTCTCTGCCGATGGGCGTTACCTCATCGACACTTGGCAAGAACCAACTTTGCCACGTGCCTGCGCCGTGACCGACACGAAGACTGGCAAACAGAGCCTGCAAAGAACGGCTAAAGACCCGTGGGAAGGTTGGTATCAACCCATATTTGAGCAGGGCACCATCCTTGCTGCAGATGGCCAGACGACACTCTACTGGCGCATGGTCAAGCCGATGGATTTCGACCCGAACCGTAAGTATCCGACCGTCGTTTACGTCTATGGCGGCCCGCACGCCCATAATGTCGAGGCATCGTGGCACTGGGGCTCGCGCTCTTGGGAAACGTATATGGCACAGAAAGGCTATATCCTCTACATCCTCGACAACAGAGGAAGCGAGGACAGAGGCCGCGACTTCGAGCAAGTTACCTTCCGCCATTTGGGTCAGGAGGAGATGAAAGACCAGATGCAAGGCGTGGCGTTCCTGAAGTCGCTGCCTTACGTGGATGCCGACAGGCTTGGTGTGCACGGCTGGAGCTACGGCGGATTCATGACGACATCGCTCATGACGACCTATCCCGACGCGTTCAAAGTGGGCGTGGCAGGCGGCCCAGTCATCGACTGGAAGTGGTACGAAGTGATGTACGGCGAGCGTTACATGGACACGCCCGAGCAGAATCCCGAGGGCTACGAGCAGGCCAGTTGCATCAATAAGGCTAAGAACCTGAAGGGCAAACTGCAGATAATCATCGGCATGAACGACCCGACGTGCGTTCCCCAGCACAGCCTGCAGTTCCTCAACGCCTGTGCAGAAGCCGGCACGCAGCCAGACTTCTTCGTCTATCCAGGCGAGGGTCACAACATGGCCGGCCATAAGAGCGTCCACTTGCACGAGAGGATAACGCAATACTTTGAAGACTACTTAAAGCCCCTCTCCAACCCCTAACCAATCACAAATAACATGAGTAGAATTCTTTTACTAGGCAGCGGCGGGCGCGAACATGCGCTGGCCTGGAAAATAAGTCAAAGCGACAAGTGTGAGAAACTGTACATCGCTCCCGGTAACGCCGGCACGGCTGAGGTGGGCGAGAACGTCAACATCAAGGCCGACGACTTCGAAAGCATCAAAGTCTTCGTGCTGAGAAACCGAATACAGATGGTTGTGGTAGGTCCTGAAGACCCGTTGGTTAAGGGTATCTACGACTTCTTCCAGAACGATGCGGAGTTGAAAGACATCCCCGTCATCGGCCCGAGCAAAGCCGGAGCGGTGCTCGAGGGCAGCAAGGACTTTGCCAAAGGTTTCATGCAAAGGCATGGTATCCCGACGGCGGCCTACTGTACCTTTACCGGCGAGACACTCGAGGAGGGCAAAGCCTTCCTGCGAACCTTGAAGGCTCCCTACGTCCTGAAGGCCGACGGACTGTGTGCCGGCAAGGGCGTCCTCATCCTGCCCACGCTGGAAGAGGCAGAGAAGGAACTCGAAGAGATGCTGGGCGGCATGTTCGGCGGCGCAAGCAGTCGGGTCGTCATCGAGGAGTTCCTGGACGGCATCGAGTGCAGCGTCTTCGTCCTGACCGACGGAAAGACCTACAAGATACTGCCCGAGGCGAAGGACTACAAGCGCATCGGCGAGGGCGACACCGGCCTGAACACGGGCGGCATGGGCAGCGTGAGTCCCGTCCCGTTTGCCGACAAGGAGTGGATGACGAAGGTGGAAGACCGCATCATACGTCCCACGGTGGAAGGCCTGAAAGCCGAGGGCATCGACTACAAAGGCTTTATCTTCTTCGGCCTCATCAACGTGGGAGGCGACCCGAAGGTCATCGAGTACAACGTCCGCATGGGTGATCCGGAGACGGAGACCGTGATGTTGCGCCTGAAGAGCGACCTCGTGGACCTCTTCGAAGGCGTTGCCACGGGCACATTGGCAGAGAAAAAGGTCGAGTTCGACGAGCGCGCCGCCGTCTGCATCATGCTGGTGAGCGGCGGTTACCCAGGCTCGTACGAGAAGGGCTTCGAGATAACGGGCGTTGAGGACGTGTGGGGCAGCATCGTCTTCCATGCCGGAACGGCCAAGAAGGACGGACAACTCGTCACGAACGGCGGGCGAGTGATTGCCGTAAGCAGTTATGGAAAGGACAAGGAAGAAGCCCTGCAGAAGAGCTTTGCCAATGCTAAGTTGATCATGTTCGAGGGCAAGAACTTCCGCAGAGACATAGGGGCTGACCTTTGATGCCCCTCTCCAACCCCTAACCCCTCCTCCCCCAAAGGGGAGGCGGGGATAATTAGTTAACTCCAACGTGAGACAGAATCGGCTCCAGAACAAGGTTGCAGGGAGCGAGTTCACACTCCCCCTCTGTGCGATTGCCGCAATTGGTATGTGGTGGTTGCCGCAGCAGGCATTCGACGTGCGCTGCCTCATGGGACTGGTGCTCAGCCTGCTGACGACATACATCGTCATGGAGACGAACGCCCAGCAACACATCATCCGCATCCGCACCCGCATGATGTCGTGCGTCTGGCTCATTCTGGCAGCCAGCCTGTCGTTCATGCATCCCTTGGGCGAGCCGATTATCGCAGCCGCCTTCCTGGCCGTCAGCTACCTCCTCTTGTTCCGCTGCTACCAGCGCCACCGCCCTCAGCAACTCGTCTTCCACGCCTTCCTGATGCTCGGCATAGGCAGCTTTTGTGCGCCCGTCATGCTGGCGATGGCGATTCCCTTCTTTCTCTACCTGGCTATCTTCCTTCGCACCCTGACGGGTAAAGCGTTTTGGGCAGGCGTGCTGGGCATCATCGTACCCTATTGGTGCTATGCCGTCTGGTGCTTCATCATGGGAGACATGCAGAGTTTCGTGGCGAGGATGGCCGATATGGCACAATTGGAGATGCCCAGCGTCGAGCTTCTCGCATCGTTACCATTCGTCTGGCAAGTCTCGGCAGGCGTCATCGCCTTGCTCAGCATCATAAGTATCCTGCATTACCTGAGCACCAACTACGACGACAAGATACGCGTGCGCATGATACTTTATATATATGTGTCGCAGACGTTGCTCTTGATGGCATTCCTCGCCCTGCAGCCCGCGCACTACCAGACCACGATGGCTTTGCTCGTCTGCAGTGCCACTCCGCTCATCGCGCACTATTTCTCGCTCAGCCGAAGCATCCTTACCACCATCCTTTTCCTGCTCTCTCTGCTGCTCGTGGCAGGGGTAGCGACTCTGAACCTCTGGCTGACCTCATTCACCCTTCAGGGAGGGATACTCAACGCCCTATTAGGGAGTTGCAAAAGCGCACTGCCTCTTTAACAAAAAAGCACTGCCTCTTTATTCAAAGGGGCAGTGCTTATAAAAAACGGCATCTATCCTTACCAGATATCCTCCGATTCCTCGGGATTGTCGTAAACCTCCTTCGGCACATATTCAAAGTAGTCCATGTAGAACTCCTTCGTCACGTCATCGAGGACAGACTTGAAGCGAATGTAATAATTCGTATTGGGCTGGAGGAAAGTGCTCAGTATGATACGACGTGACATGTAATGGAACGTACGGACAGGCGTACTGCTACCAGTGCCGTTAGTCCACGAGTTGGGAGCTTTCATGAAGCCCTTTGTACGCATCGTCTTCGCTACCTGATCGTTATATTCCTCATCGTCGGTATCATCTTCCCAACCCACATCAGAAGGCAGCGTCACGCTACCCAGCCTCTTCTCCAAGCCGCCGATACGAAGGTCCATAGGAATGCCTGTGACATACATCTTGTTGCGATCGGAGCCGAAATACACCTGAGCCATAGAACGGACGCGTGAACCCGTTGCCACACCAAAGCGAATCTCGTACTGACCAGCACGAGGAACAGGGGGCAACTTAATCGTGAAGTCGTACTGACCGATGATGTTGTACTCGTCTGCCTGCAGGTTATGGTAGCTGACTTTATAACCTTGCAGGTAATAGAACTGCGTTCCCTCGCGAATCTCTACATTTTCAATGTACGGATAGTTCGTAGGAATAGCCCTGACGTTGTCAGCTCCGTACACATAGTAAGCACGCTGCGCACGGATATCGTTATTCATCAGTTCCGGCATCATACAGCCAGCATCG
>CACXUA010000053.1 GCA_902770725.1 uncultured Bacteroidales bacterium
TGACGTCAACAATGACACAAGTGTTGACCTTGCAGACTACCAAACTGTCCTTGGCATCATGGCTCAACAATAAGAGACGTTAGCCCAAATAACAATAGCCCCCTGCCGTTTCGTGCAGGGGGCTATTATTATATTAAGGTATATTGTTTACTGAAATGTTGCCGACAGCTTGGTATAAATGGTTTCGCCGCCAGCGACTTGGGCTTGAACCTTGAGGCTACCGTCTTCTTGCTGCTCGATCTTTGGGAAGGAGACACTCAGCTCGCTGACCTCATCGGGCGAGATGATGGCGGTATATTTCACAGTCTTTGCTTTGCGAAGGCTTACCTCGCGACCGAGATGGACCTGCAGAAGTTCCTGAATCATCTGCACGATGCAGACGCCGGGGGTAATAGGATGACCTGGGAAGTGCGCCTTATAGATGGGCCATTCCTTGTGAATTTGCACTTGGAAGGCAGGCTGTCCGTCTTCTTGTGCCTGCGACATTATGGAAAAGAGGTTGTCTTGAAGAACCATTGAACTTGCAAAAATAACTATGAACTATAAACTCCTATCTATAAACTACAGCAGTCCCCACTTCTCTTTCCAGCGGAGGAAGAACTCCGGGTTCTCGAGGATGAGTTGATATTGCTGGTCGGTAAAGGCCTGAATGGTGCGTGCAGAGGTCAGAAGGGCATTGTCTTCTGTGTCGTGAATCTCGTAATCGAAGACGATTTTGGCTGCCGGAGAGAACTTGTAGGTGATGTCGATGCGCGGTTTCGTCGTGTAGAAGATGGGACGCTGGTAGCGTATGTCCATATCGACGATAGGCGCGAAGACATTGTTCTTCAGGTAGTCATCGTAGCAGAGGCCATAGTGATGTCCCCAAGCTTCACGCGCATCTTCCAGATAGAGCGGGTAGGCTCCGTGCCATACAACGCCCATGATGTCCACTTCGCTGAAGCGAACCTCGAATTCTCGCGAGAAACGTAGCTCCTTTTCCTGCATAACTGTGAACTATGGACTATGGACTATGAACTGGAACTCTGTTGTCCTTGAGCAATCTTGAGGCGTGTTGTGGCGATTACCTCCTCGCCTACTCGCACTTCGGCGGTAACCAAAGTGACGTCGAAGATCTCCTGCATGACCACGATTGTCGTGTTGAGGGTCTCGCCTTCGCGAGGCAGACGGACGATGTCGAGGTCTTTCACCTCTCCGATAAAGCCGAGGCGTACGCCCGTCTTCAGTATGTACTTATTGTAGTAGCCGAGTCGGGCAGCACAAGTCTGCGCGATATGTTCGATGAGACCTGCAGCCGCGAACATGCCGCTCTCGCAGAAGACGTTGTCCTTTCGAATGGTGAGGTCGCACGAACTCTGTGTCTCGCTATAGTCCGTCAAGTGGTCCACCATCACAAACGGCGGCCTTTGCGGCAGGAGTTCGAGTATGTCTATATCTCTAAACATAGGTAATGGAACATTATTCATTTACCTTCTCCTCCCCTTTTGGGGAGGCAGGGAGAGGGGCTTTATGTGTATAGTCCTCCGTTTATGGATATCACTTCGCCCGTTATGTAAGAGGCTGCGTCGGAGAGGAGGAAGCTAACCAGGTCGGCCACCTCTTCCGGACGACCGAACCTGCCCATCGGAATCTGCTGCTTCAGTTCGTCAACCGGCAGGTCTTTCGTCATGTCTGTCTCGATGAAGCCAGGGGCAACGGCGTTGACCGTCACGTCGCGAGCGGCTGCTTCGAGTGCCAGAGCCTTCGTCGCGCCAATGAGAGCGGCCTTTGCTGCGCTGTAGTTCGTCTGTCCGGGCAAGCCTTTCAGGCCCGACAAGGAAGTCATATTCACGATGCGACCCCCGTGTTTCCTGCGAAGCATGGCAGGGAGGCAGCGACGCGTAACGTAGTAAAATCCGTCGAGCGACGTGCTGAGTACGGCCTTCCAGTCTTCCGTCGGCATCATGAACATCATGCCGTCGCGACGAATGCCGGCGTTGTTGACGAGGTACGCGATGTAGTCATCGGGATGAGCCTCCGTCCAAGCCTCGAAGGCGCGGTCAACGTCCTGCTCGTTTGCAACGTTGAAAGGCATCAGCTCTGCCGTGCCTCCAGCAGCCTCTATCTCAGCCTTGACGGCCTCTGCAGCAGCCTGATTGCTCTGATAATTAATGATGACGGGCAGCCCTTGAGCAGCCAATTTCAGGCAGACGGCACGTCCAAGTCCGCGAGATCCGCCGGTAACTAAAGCATATTTCATAGCCTAATCGTTTCTTGCTAAATACAGTTTGCGGGTGCAAAGGTACGAAATTTAATTCATAATTCATAATTCTTAATTCTTAATTTCACGGTTCGGGCACTATTATACATTATTATATAATATAAGGGAGCATTCCTCGTCACCCAATTTCGGACTTTGCCCAACCCGCTTCAACGTGCCTCGTCGGAAAACTTAACAAGGGTGGTTGATTAAATGGTCATGACTATTTAATTAAATATTCATGACCATTTAATTAAATATTCATGAATATTTAACGAAGGTAACGTACCAAGTTGGGTAAGGAGGTGTGTCAAGTAGAGTCGGCAAACACAAGAAAATTTGTAATTTTCTTGTGTAAAGTGATACAAGTCTCGTGGAAAATTCGTAAATTTGCCCAAAAGATTTGAGTTATGAGCAAGAAGAAAACAGGCAGCCACGGACTGCGAAAGAACGATTTAGAAAGGGTAGTCATTGACTTTTTCCAGGAGAATCCAGCCGTCACGTTTCCCCTGAAGAGCATCTGCAAGCAGCTTCATCTGCGGACGAGCCAAGCCAAAATGCTCCTCATCGACGTGCTCGAGGGCTTACTTATGGATGATTTCGTCAAGGAACAACCGCGTGGGTACTACACTTTGAACATGCCTTCGCAGGTGATGACCGGCATCTTCCACCGAAAGGCAAACGGCAAGAACACGTTCGAGCCCGCCGATGGCGGCGAACCTATCCTTGTGGCCGAACGAAACAGCCTGCATGCAATGGATGGCGACACGGTTCAAGTCACCCTGCTTGCCCGCCGTAAACACCATGTTCGCGAGGCTTCGGTGACCGACATCATCAAGCGAAGCGACAAGACTTTCGTAGGAACTCTGCAGGTTCAGAAGGGCTACGCGTATCTCTTGACTGAGGACAGGACTCTCGCCAACGATATCTTCATCCCGAAGGAATACCTCAAAAAAGGCAAGACTGGCGACAAAGCCGTGGTTCGTATCGTGGAGTGGCCGGACAGAGCCAAGAACCCGATTGGCAAAGTGGTTGACATACTTGGCAAGACCGGCGAGAATAATGCCGAAATGCACGCTATCTTGGCCGAGTACGGACTGCCTTACGTCTATCATGCAGCCGTGGAGAAAGCGGCCGAGAAGCTCACTCCGGGCATCACCGAGGAAGAGGTCAATCGCCGACTCGACATGCGAGATGTGCTGACTTTCACCATCGACCCGTACGATGCAAAAGACTTCGACGACGCCCTCAGCATCCGTGAACTGAAGAAGGGGCTGTGGGAAGTGGGCGTTCACATTGCCGACGTCAGCCACTACGTCAAGGAAGGCTCCATCATAGATAAGGAAGCGTACAAGCGCGCGACGAGCGTCTATCTCGTGGACCGCACGGTGCCGATGCTGCCGGAACGGCTCTGCAACTTCATCTGCTCACTCCGTCCAGACGAGGACAAACTGACGTATTCGGTCATCTTCCACATGAACGAGAAGGCCGAAGTGAAGTATTGGAAACTCGCTCACACGGTAACTCGCAGCAATAGGCGTTTCACCTACGAAGAGGTGCAGAAGGTCCTCGAAGATCATCACGAGGCAAGCGAGGAGGATTACAAGGCTCCTGGAGATTCCGCGCCAATGCCCGCTCCCGATAGCAAAGAGGCAAAACCGGCAGAGGACTTCGCCGAACCGCTCATTATCCTCAATCGTATGGCAAAGATGCTGCGTCAAAAGCGCTTTGCTAACGGGGCTGTTGACTTCGACAGGTGTGAGGTGCGCTTCAACATCGATGCCGACGGTCACCCGACTGGCGTGTATTTCAAGGTAGCGAAGGACGCCAACAAACTCATCGAGGAGTTCATGCTGCTGGCGAACCGCACGGTGGCCGAGAGCATCGGCAAGGTTCCGAAGAACGTCAAGCCTAAGGTTCTGCCCTATCGTATCCACGAGAATCCCGATCCGCAAAAGCTCTTGAACCTCGCCGACTTTGTGAAGAAGTTCGGACACAGGCTGAAGACGACGGGCAACAGGACTGAGATAAGCCGCAACCTGAACCGCCTCCTCGACGACGTCAAAGGCAAGCGCGAGCAAAATGTCATCGAGATGATTACGCTCCGCGCCATGATGAAGGCCAAGTACAGCACGTTCAATTGCGGCCATTACGGTCTCGCGTTCGACTACTACACACACTTCACGTCCCCCATCCGCCGCTATCCCGACCTCATGGTGCACAGGCTTCTCACTCGTTATGCTGAGGGCGGGCGCAATGTCGGGCAGGATAAGTACGAGGAATACTGCGAACATTGCAGCGATATGGAACAGACTGCGGCCTCGGCAGAAAGGGCAAGTATCAAGTACAAGCAGGTCGAGTACATGAACGACCACTTGGGCGAGACCTTCCAAGGCACGATTTCCGGCGTCACGGAGTTCGGTCTCTATGTCGAGATAGACGAGAACAAATGCGAAGGCATGATACCGCTCCGCGACTTGGAGGGCGATTACTACGACTTCGACGAACATAACTATTGCCTGAAAGGCCGGCGTTATCACCACCAATACAACCTCGGAGACAGCGTCAAGGTACAGGTCGCCCACGCAGATCTCTATCGAAAGCAACTCGACTTCAAGCTCGTGTATCCCAACTGAACATAGGTAGCAAGAAGCAAGAGGCAAGGGGCAAGAAAACTTTTTTGCGCTATATCAAGAAAAAAGGGCAAGGAAAAGTTGCAGAAAAGCACGTTTTGCCGTACTTTTGCACCCGAAAAAAGAAGGAAGCAAACAGCCTCCTCTAAATCTCCCCCTAAAGGGAGAGACTTTAAGCCCTTCCCTTTAGGGGAGGGTGTGGAAGAGGCTTCTTAACTCTTAACTATAAGACAAATGGGTGGATTCTTCGGTACGGTACAAAAGCAGAAGTGCACTGCTGACCTTTTTTACGGCACAGACTATCAATCACATCTCGGTACAAAACGTGGTGGCATGGCTACCCTGAGCGACTCTGGCGAGTTCCTGCGCAGCATCCACAACTTAGAAAACACCTACTTCCGCTCACGTTTCGAGCCCGAACTCGATAAGTTCCAGGGCAAGTCGGGCATTGGCGTCATCAGCGACACCGATGCGCAACCGATGCTCATGAACAGTCATTTGGGTCGCTTCGCTATCGTCACCGTCGCAAAGATTACGAATCAGGACGAGCTGGCGCAGCAGTTGCTCGACGAAGGAGGCCACCTCAGCGAGTTCAGCAGCGGCAAAATCAACCCTACGGAGCTCATCGCCCTGCTTATTATAAAAGGTAAGGACTTCGTGGACGGCATTGAGATCGTTTACAAGCACATCAAGGGTTCGTGCTCCATGCTGCTCCTTACCGAGAACGGCATCATTGCTGCTCGCGACTCGTGGGGCAGGACGCCGATTGTGGTGGGCAAGAAAGACGGCGCACTTGCCGTGACGAGCGAGACATCGGCCTTCCCCAATCTTGGTTTCGAGACGACCTATTACGTCGGTCCAGGCGAGATCATCCGCATCACTTCCGACGTGATGACAGTCCTCAGAAAGCCCAACCCACGCATGCAAATCTGCTCTTTCCTATGGGTTTACTACGGCTTCCCGACCAGCAACTATGAGGGTCGCAACACGGAAATGGTGCGAAACGAGTGCGGACGGGTCATGGGACAGGACGACAAGACTGAGGTGGATTGTGCTTGCGGCATCCCTGACAGCGGCGTGGGTATGGCTGTGGGCTATGCTCAAGGACACGGCTGCCCCTATATGCGCGCTATAAGCAAGTACACACCCACTTGGCCTCGCTCCTTTACGCCCAGCAATCAAGAGATGCGAAACTTGGTGGCCAAGATGAAGCTCATCGCCAACAAGGACGTTCTGGAAGGCAAACGCGTGCTCTTCTGCGACGATAGTATCGTCCGCGGCACGCAGTTGAGGGACAACACGAAAGAGCTTCACGCCCTCGGAGCCAAGGAGGTTCACATGCGCATCGGTTGTCCGCCGCTCGTTTACAGCTGCCCCTTCGTCAACTACAGCGCAAGTAAGAGCGACTTGGAACTGCTCACTCGCCGCATCATCAAAGACTTCGAAGGCGACGACAGCAAGAATCTCGAAGCCTACACCCGTACCGACAGCCCCGAGTACAAACGGATGGTCGATGAGATTGCCCGCCGTCTGAACCTCGACTCGCTGCGCTTCTCAAAGCTCGAGACACTCGTCAAGGCCATCGGCCTGCCGAAGGAACGCATCTGCACCCATTGCTTCGACGGCAGTTCATTCTATTCCCTCGAGGAAGAAAACAAGTAAAATCAGTTATTTTATCCCGAGCATCTTGTGGGTCTGCAACGACAAAGACCACTTAGGATGCTGCAGAATGTACGCAATCGTGTCGCGAAGAATGATACGATTGCGCATCTCGTCGCCCGTATCGAGCGGCTGCAAGCGATACTCCTTCGCTTGAATTCGGTCGGCTATGTTGAGGTCGGTTCCCTCTCCTTTATAAAGAACCTTCAACTCATCCACGTTATTCAGGACAGGGTTGCCTTTTGGCGAGCACGTCACCCAGTCGATGCCTGGCGGAAGAGGCAGCGTGCCGTTTGTCTCGACCTGTACGAAGAAGCCTGCTTTGTGCAGTTTATCGACCAGAGACCCAGTAAGTTGCAAGGCTGGTTCACCGCCTGTAATGACAATATGACGAGGCTTCTCGCGACTTGCCTCCTCGACAATCGTGTCCTCGCTCAGTTCCATAAAGGTCTGATGACTGGTGTCGCAGAAGGGACACTGCAGGTTGCAACCCGACAGGCGAAGAAAGAAAGAGGGCGTTCCGGTGAAGTGCCCTTCGCCCTGTAGCGAGACAAAGAATTCGTTTACCTTCATTCCTCTTCGTATGTCGCCATGTTGCCTTCGCTCTCCTGAACGTCAACACGATAGCACTCAGGCAGTTGGTCGCACACCCACTTCGCGATATTCTCGGCTGTAGGGTTGCAGGGAAGAACTTCATTGAGGTTAGCATGATCCAGTTGCGACTCGATGCGCTGCTTGATGAGTTTGAAGTCAACGACCATGCCGTCTGCATTAAGTTCCTTGGCCTTGCAGTAAACCGTGATAGTCCAATTGTGTCCGTGCAACTGGCTGCACTTGCTGGGATAGGAAAGTTCCAAATGGTGGCTGGCAGAGATAACCAGCCTCTTACTTATATAATACATAGTATGAAAGTTTGTGCAAAGATACAAATTAATTCTTAATTCTTAATTCATAATTCTTAATTTCTTTGTATCTTTGCAAGCCGAAAGCATTTAATCAGGTAAAAAGATTGGTTTATGAGGAAACTTAATGAAGGTGAGATTGCTGCTCTCAAGAGTCAGGGATGCACGGCAGAAGAGTGGCAGGACATCTCGGTGGCAGACGATTTCTGCACCGAATACATACAGCAGACAAATTTCTATGGGGAGGTGACGCTCGGCTCGTTCAACAAGACGATAGAGATAAGCAAAGGCTTCACGAAGCACAGCGGCATCCGTCGCGCCACCCTGCGCAATTGTGTCATCGGCGACGACTGCCTCATCGAGGACGTCGGCTGCATCAACACGACGCCCGACGCTTCCTTCGGCGAAGGTCATGTCATCTCTGTCCTCAATGAAGTCGGTGATGGCAACGTCATGATCTTCGACGGGCTGAACTCTCAACTCGCCTCCTTGATGGTCAAGTACGAGCAGGACAAAGCGTTCACCGACGTCGTGCGACGGCTCGTCAAAGAGAACATCGTGGCACACAGCCTTCCCGTCACCACCATAGGCAACGATGTCCGCATCACATCAACACACGATATCACCAACTGCCACATAAGTGATGGCTGCGTCATCGACGGGGCATTCCGTCTCCGCGACTGCACCTTGAAGAGCATCCCCGGTGCCGTCGTCACGATTGGGGTTGGAGTCATCTGCGAGAACTCTGTTATCTACAACGGTTCAAGCATCACCAACGCCTGCAAACTCGAGAACTGTTTCGTGGGCGAGGCCTGCAAGATAGCTGATGGTTTCACTGCCGAGAACAGTCTCTTCTTTGCCAATTGCTTCATGAGCAACGGCGAGGCATGTGCTGCTTTCTGCGGTCCGTTCTCCGCTTCACACCACAAGAGTTCGCTCCTCATCGGTGGCATGTTCTCTTTCTACAATGCCGGCTCGGGCACAAACTTCTCGAATCATGCCTACAAGATGGGGCCCATGCATTGGGGTGTACTTGAAAGAGGCACGAAGACTGCCAGCGGAAGTTACGTCCTTCTGCCTGCCAGGATAGGTACCTTCAGCGTCTGCTTCGGCAAACTCATGCACCACCCCGACACGCATAAACTGCCCTTCTCATACCTCATTGCCTATGGCGACGATATGTATCTCGTGCCAGGCCGCAACCTCACTACTGTCGGACTTTATCGCGACATACGCAAATGGCCGAAACGAGACAAGCGACACGACAGAGGCAAGAACTCCATCGTCAACTTCGACTGGCTTTCTCCCTTCTCGGTTGGCGGCATAATGGTGGCAAAGCGGACGCTCGAAGCACTCAGAGAGGTGTCGGGCGACGTCGAGACCTACAATTTCCACGACTACGTCATCAAGAACTCGTCGCTCAAGAAAGGCATCAAATACTACGACATCGCCCTGCGAATCTACATGGGAGCGGTCATGAAGAGGCACCGCCTGGAACGTCCCGTTTCGTCTGTCGGCACAGGGAAATGGAGTGACCTCAGCGGCTTGCTTATTCCCCTAAGCGAGGAGAAGCGCATCATTGACGCAATAAAGGATGGCTCACTCAATAACATCCATGACATCCGTGAAGAGTTCGTTCGCGCAAACGACAACTATGCCGAGTACAGATGGGCTTGGAGCTATCGCCTCATCTGCGAGTATTATGGCATAGACGAAATAACGGAAGAGACGGCAAAGCAGGTTCACGAGGACTACGTGACTGCCCGCCGTGCATGGATTGCCGAGATTCGTAAGGATGCGCAGAAGGAGTTCGAGCTGGGCGACATAGACCAGAGCGTTCTCGACGACTTCATGGCTCAACTCGATCAGGAGACTGACTGGGAGAACCTGAGGTACGATATGTAGCTATCCGCTACTGTTTCTTTAATTCCCAAAAAGCAATAGCGGCAGCGTTACCTACGTTAAGGCTGTCCACGCCGTTGTGCATCGGTATCTTCACGACGAGGTCGGCGGCATCAATGACAGCGTCGGGCAAGCCATCGCCTTCTGTTCCCATGATGAGGGCAAGGCGTTTCGTCTGCTTTAGCTTCGGGTCGTCTATGCTGATATCATCTTTCCTGAGAGCCATCGCAGCAGTTGTGAAGCCCATCTCCTGCAGTTTATAAATGGTGCCGACCGCTGTTCCGTCTTCTACATCAAGCCAAGTCCATGGTACAAGAAACACGCTTCCCATCGAGACGCGAACAGCTCTGCGATTCAACGGGTCGCAGGAATCGCGCGTCATCAATACGGCATCTATGCCGAGGGCGGCTGCCGAACGGAAGATGGCACCGACATTTGTCGTATCGCAGACACCGTGAAGGACGACAATTCGATGCGCGTCTCGGCAGATTTCCTCTGGTGGAAGAGCCTTTGGTCGTCGCATAGCACAAAGCACGCCGCGCGTCAAAGTGTAGCCCGTAAGCTGCGCCAAGAGTTCACGACTGCCGGTATAGACGGGCATATCGGCAGGACATCTTTCTATTATACCACGGGCATCGCCCTCGATATGCTTGCGTTCGCAGAGCAGAGAGACTGGTTCGAAGCCTGCATCAAGCGCCACGCCAATCACTTTCGGGCTTTCGGCAATGAAGAGACCCTTGGCCGGCTCGAGTCTGTTACGCAGTTGAGCCTCCGTTAGCGTGCTGTAGGCTTCCAGCTCCGGACATTCCAAAGAAGTTATTTCTATCTCTTTCATCTTACAATTCTCTTCTTTCCATTAATGATGAAGACGCCCTGACGTAGGTCGCGAGCCATGATGCGTCGGCCTTGCAAGTCGAAGATAAGGTCATTAGAAGCCTTATGATTCTTTAGGTCTGTAATGCCATCCGGACTATCCACCACAAGCCGGACGCTGACGATGGGACTCCATTCGCCATCCTTATTACTGATGGCTCGCAGCGTAATGGTGTCCGGCAGTTGCATGGCGGCCAGTTCCTCGCCAATGTTATCGCCATCGGAATAAGGTTTGGCGGTAGGTGAAAGGGCTCCGGCATCGTTGTTGAACCAGTTGACCGGCTCGCTGCCATCGAGCGTGTAATAGATGTTTTCGCCAGACAGAGTCAGCGAACTTTCCGTACAATAATGCTGAAGTTCGTAACCGATCTCAGTGTCATCGACAAAGATGGCAGGTGCCTCGGCATTGGGGAACCAGCCTTTATCGCGAAGTTGCTTGATGAGATTGGCCGTTCGGACTGGGAAATACTGCTTCAGCAACCGCTGACGTTCCGTCGCAAAGGCGCCGTCGGGCTTGTAGAGCGAGCCCTTCGACTGGTAGGGATGTACGTCTCGGCGATAGTCGCCCCAGCGAGCAGCCTCATCCCACAAAGGGAGTTCGATGACGCCATACAGGCTGTCCCATGTTGCGAGGGCTGATTCGGGAGTAAGCGGACCGCCATGCGTGAGTGCACGTTGTGCTTCTTCGTGGAAGCGATGGGCAAAGATGCCTTGCTTCATCAAGCGGTTCAGGAAGCCGGTCGGGCAGCCACGATTGTTCTTCGAGGTGAGGTTTTCGGTAGGCGAAACGAGGATGTTTTCCGTATCCCAACAGAGGAATCGGAAGCCTTCGTCGTCCCAAAGACGGTTCCTGAAAGCGTACCAGTTATGATGATCCCAGTCGGTGTTGCCGCCGTAAAGGTTGATGAGCATGTAGTGAATGAAGTTATCCACCTCGAGCAGCTTAGGATATTTCACGTTTGGCTTGCCGTCGCTGCCACAGCCAACCAGATGCATGTAACTCTTATGATTGGGGAGTTCGTAGATGAGGTCGGCCATCGCGTTCCAATCATCTATGAATCCATACGTAGGAATTGCTGCATGATACTGACCGGCACCGCCATCCACTTCCGTCACATCCCAGTCCACATCGGCTCCTCCATAGTTGGCCGCGCAGAAGTCATCGCTTATGCGTTCGCACAGATTGTACATGCCCCAGTAGAGGCCATTGAGGAAGAGGTGAACATACTGTCCCGTACTGATGGGATCGCCCATCTTCGCCTGCGTTTCCCTTGCCCAAAGGTCGCGAGCATATTGTGCCTTGTTGCGTTGGGCATTATCCCAATGTTGCCAGGAGTAGCCGAAGAAAGTACGAAGAACGAGTGCATTGAACTTCTTCGGACCACGCTCACCAAAGACGCGATACTTGAGTTTCTTTGGTCCGTATTCACTCTTGAAGTGAAGACGGAAAGCATGTTTAGGGTTCTTCTCGGGCAGTCGTCCGTG
>CACXUA010000054.1 GCA_902770725.1 uncultured Bacteroidales bacterium
TCAAGAACGAAGGCTCGATAACGATAAAGAGCTGTCTGTCCATTGGCACGTTGCCCGAATTGGCATCAGGATGTGGTCAAATCCTCGGAAAGTTCGTTGCCGGTGGAACAAATATTTTCACCAATTGCTACTACAAAGGTGCGAAGATTTCCGGTATGAATCCCGGATCCGTATCAAGTACCCAAGTCACCGACGCCCAGCTTGCCAGCGGCGAGGTGTGTTACAAGCTTGGCGTAGCATTCCGGCAGACTCTCGGAACAGATGCTTATCCCTTGCTTGACGAGAACAGCGAACCTGTTATATGGAATGGCAACTACCAAAATCCCGCCTCCACCATCTCGCTTAACGAGAGTAATTCTTTTGGTACTTACTATGATTTCGATGTCGATGAAGTAACGATGACACGAACATTTACTGGAGGTAACTGGGATGTCTTCTGTGTGCCATTCGACATGACTCAGGCAGAGATTGTTTCACAGTTTGGCAGTGGTGTAGAAGTCAAGGAACTGACAAATGTCTTGTCAGAAGGCCATAACTACACTCTGGTCTTCTCTACGGCATCAAGCATCGAGGCTGGTAAACCATATATGGTAAGGGTCCCAAGCAATGTCAGCAGCATCAGTCTCACTGGCAAGACAATCAAGGGCGAAGTGAAAGCGACGACAATAGACGACCTCACCTTTGTAGGAACCTATCTCTACGATGAGGTACCCGAAGGCAGTTTCATCATTAAGGATGGAAAATCCTTGCGCGTGAATGGTTCTAATAGTCTCAAAGCCTTTAGAGGCTACATTACGGCAGATGTAAGTAATATAGAAACGTTGACCTTCGGGTTAGATGGTATAGAAAATGGTATAGAACCTAGCCATGAGACGGGAGATAGTCTCACCTTTGCCGTATTAGGAAACTCTATCTCGACCTATTACGACTATGTACCTTCGGGCTATGCCGTCCATTATAATGCAGATCGCGAAAAAACCAACAACATTCAGGTGGGTGACCAATGGTGGATGCAGCTTAGCCGTATGTCCGGTCTCTCCTTCCTTGCCAATGCATCTTGGAGCGGATCTCATGTGGCATTTCAAAGCACTACACTCAATACCATTTCGCCATTCTCCAGCAACGAGCGTGTCAACGCTTTGGGACGTGCAGGGAAGCCCGACTTCATCTTTGTACTCGGTGGCACCAACGACTGGGCATGCAACAACATTCCTTTGGGCCAATATAGTACAGATAGTTTTACGGACTCACTAACTTTCCGCGGAGCATATGCAATGCTCTTACATAAGCTTACCACAAAATACCCCAAAGCTCGTATTGTTTGCCTGAGCATTCTGCCACGAGGTGCAGGTGTCAACGACAAGAACTCGCAAGGCTGGTCGCAGGCCGATGCCAATGAAAGCATACGGCACATTGCCGAGCAGTTCGGGCAGTACTACATCGACTGCACTTCAATCCCCTTCAACAGTGATTGGAACAAATACGCACCGGATAAGCTCCATCCCTCAGCAAGTGGTTTTACGCTGGTAGCGCAGCACATCACCGATGCCATGATTTCGCAAGGCATTATTACTGCGGATTTGAAGCGTGACGCAGAAGTAGATGAAGCAGAGCGTCTTCTCGACATCAGTTTCACGGCAGATGGCATTGTTAACAATGGTACATACGATGCCACTGTCGGTAAGCATGGCACAGCCACCACCATCTATGATGTAAAGAATGATACCTACATCGGCAGCACACAATCACTTGCTTCTGACTATTTTTATGCTACTTACGATGAAGGTACGCCTCTTGCTAGTGCCTTCAACGGAAATGTGACATGGGAAATGCTTGTGCGCCTTGATGCTTTAGCAGACCAGAACGGCAATACCAGCAAGACCTGTATTATGGGCAGCGAGCAGGATGGTGGCTGGTGCTTCTATAACAATATGTCTTTGGCTAGCACTTTCTCTTATACTCATAAGAGCGGTGTGAAGAGCAGTGTAAAGGACTTCACTGGCAGTTGGAGCCTTACCGTCGGCAAGTACTATCATCTGGTGGTGACGATGGACAGGATGAGCCATGTCATTCGCTACTATGTTAACGGTGAACTTGTCCGTACAGGCACTCGTGCTGCGACAGACATGCCTTTGCCACAATGTGGAACAATCAAGGGACATGAAGGTATGTGGATATGTCTTGGTGGCGATGTCACATCTGGCGACTGTAATGCTGGTGCAGAGAACTCCTCTGCTTGCAGCTTTGTCTTTGCCCGTATTTATAATGGAGCACTCTCCGAGCCAGCAGCAATTGGTCTCTATAACAGTGATGTCAAGAAGTATACCGATCTCGAGGTGGCCGATTATGAAATCGACAATGTTGATAAACTTTTGAATTTTGCTCAACGCGTTAATGCCGGAGAGCAAAAGCTTAATGCTGTGTTAACAGCCGACATCGATATGGGAGGCACGACTTGGAACGTTCCCATCGGCGACTGGACGGTTGATGGTATCAATAGTGCCTACAGAGGTCATTTTGATGGACAAGGTCATACCATCAGCAACCTGACCTATACTACAACCAGGAATTGGCATGGTTTCTTCGGCGTGCTTTCGGAAGGTGCTACCGTCGAGAACTTTAACATTAACGGCTCTGTAACCAACAACAATTACAATTGTATTGGCACTATCGGCTTTACGCGCGACGGCAATGTCACCATTCGGAATGTCAATAGTTCTTTGAACATCACCACAACAAAGAATTCTCAAGTTGTGGGTGGCATTCTTGCCCAGGCAGACAATGGTACAACCCTTATCGATTGTTGTACATATTCAGGAACGCTCGATGGTCAGGATACTGGCACTGACGGTAAGTATGGCGGTATTGTGGCTTTCGTCAATGATAATGCTGCAGCTCTTCCTACTATTACCAATTGTTTGTTCGATGGCGAGCTGAAGAACACTTCCAGTTCTCCCGCGGGAAGTGCCTATGGTGGAATCTGTGGTTTTAAGAACCGAGGAACAGTGACTATTGAAAACTGCTTGTCTATTGGTGATCTGCCTGCAAAAACATCTGGCCAGATCTTCGGTAAGGTTGTTGGTGGTGCCACTAGCATCTGCATCAACAGCTATTATCAGGGAGCCAATATTTGCGGATTGGAACTTAGCAATCCTATAAGTGGCACACCAGTGGCAGTAACCGATGCTCAGCTTGCCAGCGGCGAAGTTTGCTGGAATCTAAATGAAGAGAATTTCATCGACCCCAATTGGCGTCAAATGCTCGAAGAGGAGGACTATCCAAAGCCATACGGTGATGGTGCGGTTGTATATCAGGATACTCCTGACAGCTATGACTGCGTATACGACCAAGAATCGTTCATTGCATTCCTCGATGTTGTGATTGGTTTAGAGACAGAGTTCGTGGCGAACACTATCGCTTATGATTCGATGCTCAGTGAGTATGCCGAGAACATTGAGTCTTGGGAAAGCATTGACAATTATGATGACTTCGTGGAGGCTTATAAAGCTTCCATGGGACTAAAGGAGAGCATCATGCGGTCTGCTTCCAACTATGCTGCTTATGTAGAGGCTTGCGAGTCAGCTCTCAACTATATGATAGAGAATAGCCTTGAAGGTATATGGGCAATCATACTCAAAACTTACCTCGAGGAAACAGTAACGCCTGACGCCGACTATCCCAATGGTAGTTATGTTTATATCATAGAGAACCACGAATTGAATGACGAAGCCATTCTCGCAGAGATTACTTTCGTGAACAAATTGTTGGAGAAGGCCATTGCTGGTGGTATCACCCCAGGAACCGAAATTACTCGTTTGCTGGTTAACTCTACCTTTGACGATGGCTTCGAGGGATGGACGGAAGAATACGACAATAACATCTCCAATATCTACCAAACATTGAACGAGATGCCGAATGGTATCTATACTATGTCTCTTAACGGTTTATTCCGTGCTGGTACTGATGTCACCTCTCAGTTTTATGCTGGTCAGCTTTATATGAATAACATAGTTAACTACTT
The DNA here is from genome assembly GCA_902770725.1 of uncultured Bacteroidales bacterium. GTDB lineage: Bacteria > Bacteroidota > Bacteroidia > Bacteroidales > Bacteroidaceae > Physcousia. The sequence goes on from CACXUA010000054.1 coordinate 4,022, forward strand.
CATGTCTCCTGGCGAGGATGTGGTTCTTACCGTTGATGCCGAGCCAGGTGTGAACTGCTTGGGTGAAGGTGGTGATGCTCAATATGCTTGGGACGATGTTGAAGGTTGGGTTCCCAACTCGAAAGATGGCTGTACCATTGCCTTCAGTGCTGGACGCTACCAGAACTTCGTTGCAACAGAAGTGACTGACGGCACCCTGACTGTTGGTATGCGCAACCTTGGAACAGGTCTCACTAACGACTGGATGCCTTTCGACAACCTACATATATATTATATGGGCGGTGCCGATGAAGAGGAGACCAACAACAAACTTGCTGACGTGTTGGCAAGTTATAGACAGCGTGCTCAGGTTATTCTGGATTTTAAATGGAGCGAGGATGGTGATTATGCTCAGTATCCCAATATGTTTAATGACCTAAGGGATCAACTTGCAGATGCAATAGCCGCCACTGACGCTGCCACTACTGGTACGGAGAAAATGGCACTCATCATTACATTCTCCAGCCTCTTCAACGAGGTTCATGCTTGCCGCAAGGCTTACATAGAGTTCTATAGAGCTGCCAACAAGTTGTACGACCTCATCTCCGACCTGGTTGACCTCAATATTATTTCAGAAGACGAGTATTCGTATTGGGAGACCGAAATTGCTGCAGCACAGAGTCACTATATCAATGGCGATGTCACAACCGAAGAGGCTCTCGCCATCGCTGAGGCTCTGAGCAGCAACAACCTGATGCTGGAGCCTGTTGACGGCGCCTATCAGCTGGCAAACGCACGGGACCTGCTACTCTTCGCCATGATGGTGAACAGCGGCAAGAACGACATCGATGCCGTGATGACAGCCGACATTGACATGAAGGACAAGGCTTGGCCTGCCTCCATTGGCAACTGGAACACAAACAGCGTTGCCTCCGCCTACAAGGGCCACTTCGACGGACAGGGGCACAGCATCACTGGCCTGACCTACACCACAAGCAAGAACTGGCACGGCTTCTTCGGCGTGCTCTCGACTGGCGCCACCGTGGAGAACTTCAGCATCAGCGGCTCTGTGACGAACAATGACTACAATGACATCGGCACGATTGGCTTCACGCGCGACGGCAACGTCACCATCCGTAACGTCAGCAGTTCCCTGAACATCACGAGCATGAAGAACGCACAGACCATCGGGGGCATCCTCGCCGAGGCAAACGTCGGCACGACGCTCATCGACCGCTGCACCTACTCGGGCACGCTCGACGGTCAGGACACGGGTACCGACGGCAAGTACGGCGGCATCCTCGGCCTCGTCTCCAGAGTCTCTGGACCGGATGTCACCGTCAGCAACTGCCTGTTCGATGGCGCACTGGCGAACACGGTCGCTAATCCGGGCGCAACGTCAGGAAGCGCCTATGGCGGCATCTGCTCCTTCAAGAACGAGGGCACGATAACGATAAAGAACTGCCTGTCGATAGGCGGGCTTCCTGAAAGAACGTCTGGCCAGATCTTCGGCAAGGAGGTGGGCGGTCCCACGACCATCTGCATCAATAGCTATTATCGGGGATCCTGCATCGGCCTGCCGCTTGGCAACCCCGTCACCGGCACGCCTGTTGAGGTTACCGACGAGCAACTTACCAATGGCGAGACATGCTACAAGTTGAATGGTGACCAGTCGGACATCGCTTGGTACCAGACGCTTGCCGTCGACGAATACCCCGTGCTCCAGAAAGGCCATCTGCAAGTATGGTTCTACGAAGGCGCGTATACCAACGTTGATCCCGATGGCATCGTTGGCGTTCAGGCAGACGAGCCAGTCCAGGGTGGCATCTACAACCTTGCAGGCAGCAAGGTCGGGAGGATAACGAAGCCCGGCATCTACATTGTGGAGGGCAGGAAAGTCCTCGTGAAGTGACAGTGAAAAAACACGGCACGCCTAGGCGTGCCGTGTTTGGCAATTAGCTGTGCCACATCTCCCAACTCGCAATGGCTTGGAGATGCAACATCTCCAAGCCATTCTTTACTGTTGCACCTTGCTCCCTGCCTTTCTGCATGAAGAGCGTGTCCTCGGGATTATAGACGCAGTCGAAGAGAAGGTGCTGTGGGGTGAGAAGTTCGTAAGGAATGGCTGGAGCAGCATCTACCTTTGGAAACATCCCGACGGGAGAGCAATTGACGATGACGGTATATTCCGCCATCACCTTTGGCGTAAGGTCAGTGTAGGCGAACCTGTCCTCTCGAGGCGTTCTGCTTACATATTTCCACTCTAAACCTAAGTGATTCAGGCCAACACAAATGGCTTTGCTTGCTCCGCCAGTGCCCAAGACAAGGGCTTTCTTGTGGTTGGGTTGCAAAAGAGGACGTATACTGTCGGTAAAGCCGATGATGTCGCTATTGAAGCCCTTCAGCCTGCCATCGCGAATGCGAATGACGTTGACGGCGCCTATCTCGCGTGCCTCGTCGCTCAATTCATCGAGAAGAGGGATGACGGCCTGTTTGTGGGGAAGCGTCACATTCAGCCCTCTTAGTTCAGGATTGTCGCGAAGCACGTCAAGAAGCATCGTCGCATCGGGTATCTCGAAGTTAAGGTATTGTGCGTCGATGCCTTCACGAGCGAACTTTTCCGTGAAGAAACCCTTGCTGAAACTGTGTCCCAAGGGGAAACCTATAAGGCCAAATTTAATCATTTCTTTGCCAAATACATTGTGCTGATGCCGAAGGTGAAGCGTTTCCATTGCACCTCCTCGAAGCCTGCACGCTTTAAGATGCCTTCCATTTGCTCTGGCTGCGGGAAAGCTTCCATCGAGGCTGGCAGATAGGTATAGGCGCTGTTGTCGTGGCTGATGAGTCGTCCGAGCAAAGGCATCACGACGTGAGCATAAACCCAGAACAATTGCTTCATCGGGAAACGCGGCGGCGGCGTGAGTTCTACGATGAGAAGGTGTCCGTCAGGACGCAAGACGCGTTGCATCTCTCGCAGTCCCTTGTCGAGGTCCTGGAAGTTGCGAACGCCATAGGTGGACGTTACAGCATCGAACGAACCGTCAGGGAAAGAGAGATTCAGGCAGTCTTCATGCTCAAAGGAAATCATGTCCTGCAGCCCTTCTTGCTTGACTTTCTCCCTACCAACGCTCATCATACCTTCGGAGATGTCTGCCCCCGTGATGTGGCGGGGCTGGATGCGTCGGGCCATGAGCAACGCGAAGTCGCCCGTGCCTGTTGCGATGTCGAGGATTTGCTGCGGGTTGAACTGGCCAAGAGCATCAACGGCTTTGCGTCGCCAACGACGGTCTATGCCGAGCGACATCAAGTGGTTCAGCTTGTCGTAGGTCGGCGCGATGCGGTCGAACATCTGCCGCACACCCTGCTTGTTTACCTCTCGTTGAGCCATTCTGTCACGTTCCTCTCGATGCGACGGGCAATGTCGCCTTCGCTGTCGGCAGGTACAAACTTCTCGCCCACGATGTGTTCGTAGAGCTCGATGTAGCGGTCGGCCACGCTCTGAGCATACTCATCGGTGATCTCAGGCATGACTTGTCCGGGCTGATTCATGAAGTTGTGCTCGATGAGCCACTGGCGTACGAACTCCTTCGACAGCTGTTTCTGGGGCTCGCCCTTAGCGAACTTCTCCTCGTAACCGTCTGCATAGAAGTAGCGACTGCTGTCGGGTGTGTGAATCTCGTCAATGAGGATGACCTTGCCGTCGCGCTTGCCGAACTCATACTTCGTGTCAACCAGGATGAGGCCCTTAGCTGCGGCAATCTCTGTGCCACGCTGGAAGAGTGCACGCGTATATTTCACCATTGTCTCCCAGTCTTCCTTGCTGACCAATCCCTGCTTGATGATTTCCTCGGCAGAGATGTTCTCGTCGTGTCCTTCCTCAGCCTTTGTGGTCGGCGTAATGATGGGTTCGGGGAACTTCTGGTTCTCCTTCATGCCTTCCGGAAGCTTCACGCCGCAGAGTTCACGGCAGCCAGCTTTGTACTCGCGCCAAGCCGAGCCAGTCAGGTAGCCGCGGATAATCATCTCCACGCGGAAGCCTTCTGCCTTGAGGCCTACCGTCACCATCGGGTCGGGCGTGGCAAGTTTCCAGTTGGGAACGATGTCGGCTGTGGCGTCGAGGAATGATGCGGCGATTTGGTTGAGCACCTGTCCCTTGAATGGAATGCCTTTGGGCAGGATGACATCGAAGGCCGAGATGCGGTCCGTAGCGACCATCACCATGAGGTCATCGTTGATGTTATAGACATCACGCACTTTTCCGTGATACACACTCACCTGTCCAGGCAGGTTGAAGTCAGTTCTTGTCAATGCTTTCATCTTCTTTCTGTTGTATTTTTTGTTGTGATTCGTAAGCTTCCACGATGCGCGTCACGAGTTTGTGGCGCACGATATCCTTCTTTGTGAGTTCGATGAAACCGATGCCTTTGATGTCTTTCAGGAGGCCGAGCGCCTCGATGAGTCCGGAGCGGACGCTATGGGGGAGGTCAATCTGGGTTGTGTCGCCCGTCACAATCATCTTGGTGTTCATGCCCATACGGGTAAGGAACATCTTCAACTGAGCAGAGGTTGTGTTCTGTGCCTCGTCAAGGATGACGACGGCGTCGCTCAATGTTCGGCCTCTCATAAAAGCGAGCGGAGCAATCTGTATGATGTTCTGATCCATCATCTCGCGCAGCTTCTGAGTCGGAATCATGTCCTCAAGTGCATCATACAGCGGTTGGAGATAGGGGTCTATCTTCTCCTTCATGTCGCCAGGCAGGAAGCCAAGCTTCTCGCCAGCCTCTACTGCAGGGCGCGACAGGACGATTCGCCTGATCTCCTTATTCTTGAGAGCACGGACGGCGAGGGCAATGCTGGTGTACGTTTTGCCTGAGCCTGCGGGGCCGACAGCAAAGACGAGGTCGTTCTCCTGATACGCTTTGACGAGCAACTGTTGGTTCGTGGTGCGAGCACATATTGGGCGGCCTGTGACGCTATACACAATCACGCCTTCCACTCCCTCGCGCTCCGAGCGTTCGCCTCGCGTGATGTGGAGGAGTTCTTCTTCAGTCAAACTGTTGTACTTGAGGATGTGTTTCTGCAGTTTCTGCACGATTTCCTCGAAGGCACACATCTCCAACTCGTCGCCCATGACGTGTATGACGTTGCCTCTTGCCACGATGCGGAGCTTCGGATAAAGCGCCTTGAGCATCTGCATATTGATGTTGTTCACGCCATAAAGCAGGAGGGGATCGATGTCCTCGATAAGGATATGTTTTTCTATCATTCGCCAGTATTTTAATGCAAAAGTAATAAAAAGATTAGAGATTAAGGATTAGAGATTAAAGATATTTCGCATTTATTATAATTTTTCACTTTTCACTTTTCACTTTTCACTTTTTTGTTGTACTTTTGTACGACAAAATGGCAATGAGAAGACTTAAGAAGAAGATATTTTTAGGCCTGTTTGGAGGTACAGTCCTACTGCTTGGAGCGGTAAGATTGGCGTTCCCCGAAGTGACAGCTAACGAGAATACTGACGAAACACAGCCAGTCCCGGAAGTCGTCCCACCACAGGAGGACTCCAGTCCTCCCACGGTGGGACTCCAGTCCTCCCATGGTGGGACTGAAGGAGGACTGAGTGAAAACGAGCTGAATAGCCTGCCGATTGACTCGGATGGGCGTGTGAAGTGGCATCCCGTCCTGAGTGTCCCCTCGTATGCTGCCTGCTTCCCTGATGTTCAGGACGTGCAGATCGTGGCAGCCAAGAAGTGGGGCGTCAGTCCTGTTCGCGACAGAAAAGAGGCCGAGCAACGCAGGAAAGAGCTCGTCTATATTGGTGCCAATCCCTTCTACTGCATCGATAAAGGGATGACTCACAGCATTCCCTACCTCGTTCCGCGTGCCAGCCATTTGCTTTCGACGATAGGTCGCAACTACCTCGACAGCCTATATATAAAAGGTATTCCTTTGCACCAGATCATCGTGTCGAGTGTCTTGAGGACGCAGGACGATGTGGCTCGCTTGCAGCAGCGTAATGGGAATGCAACAGAGCAGAGTTGCCACCTCTTCGGCACCACGTTCGACATCTGCTACAACCGTTTCTCAACAGTCTCCCCTCCTGGCCAGCCCGAGCGAAGAGCCGTGCAGAGCGACACACTCAAATGGGTGCTGAGCGAAGTGCTGCGTGACATCCGAGAGAAGGAGATGTGTTACGTCAAGTATGAAGTAAAGCAAGGTTGCTTCCATATTACGGTCAGATAGTTAAAAAAAGTTACCTTTGTTCCCATCGATTAAACTTTTCAACCTCCGTTTAGGTCAAAAGGGTGTGACAAGAACATTAGTAACATAACTAAATTAACCAAAATGAAAAAGACAATTATCGTGGCAGCCCTGGCTCTGTTGAGCAGTGTTGCCGTCAGCGCTCAAGAGCGCATGAGTGCAGAACAACGTGAGAAAGCAATCGCCGAACGCATCGGCAGCGCAGCAGATCGCATGGCTAAGGACTTCGACCTGAAGGACGACGCAAAGAAGTCGTTTGTGGAAACCTATACAGCCTACCAGAAGGAAATGTTCGCAACCAATCAGTTCCAAGGTCAGCGCCTTGAGCAAAATGGTCGCGACGGCGAGAAGAAAGAACTGACGAAGGAAGAAGCGGAAGCACGCATCAAGCAGAACTTCGAACGCCAAGAGCAGCAGATTGCTACGATGCAGAAGCGTCTGGAGGTTCAGAAGAAGTATGCCGAAGAGTTTGGCAAAGTGCTGACTCCCCAGCAAGTGCTGAAGGTGCTCAATCCTCAGCGCGGTCAGCAAGGCGGTCGCGACCAGATGCGTCGCCAAGGTAACGGTGACAACCAGCGTCGTGGAGGCTTCGAAGGCGGTCCTCGTGGCGGTGGCTTCGGCGGCGGCAATCGTGGTGGCGGCTTTGGCGGCCCTGGCGGCGGTGGCTTCTAAGACAAGCATAATACATAAAAAGATAAAGAAAAAGGTCCAAAGTCTTGCTGCTTTGGACTTTTTTTTGTAGTTTTGCAAGCAAAACTAACATATAACATAACTATGGGAAGAGTACTGATTATCGGAGCTGGCGGCGTAGCTACCGTTGCCGCTCATAAGGTGTGCCAGAATCCTGACACATTCCAAGAAGTGATGATTGCCAGCCGTACGGAGAAGAAATGTATCGCCTTGGCTGAAGTTCTTAACAAGAAATATGGCACGAAGGTCAAGACTGCGCAGGTCGATGCCGACAGTGTGGAGCAGCTCGTCAAGCTGTTGAGCGACTATAAACCCGACATCGTGATGAACCTCGCGCTGCCTTATCAGGACCTCACCATCATGGAGGCTTGCCTCGAGACGGGTTGCAACTATCTCGATACGGCTAACTACGAGCCCAAAGACGAAGCGCACTTCGAGTATTCTTGGCAGTGGGCATATCGCGAACGCTTTGAGAAGGCTGGGCTCTGCGCCATTCTTGGTTGCGGTTTCGACCCAGGCGTGACGAGCATCTTCACGGCATACGCAGCCAAACATCACTTTGATGAGATTCAGTATCTCGACATCGTG
>CACXUA010000055.1 GCA_902770725.1 uncultured Bacteroidales bacterium
GCCTGCATGTCACCGTCAATGGGCTGGGAGAACGTTGTGGTAATGCACCGATGGCTTCTGTGCAGGCCATCCTGAAAGACCAGTTTCACGCCAAGACCAGCATCGTGGAGAATCAGCTCAACGACCTCTCCCGCATGGTTGAGAGTTTTAGCGGTATCACGGTGGCTCCCAACCAACCTATCGTGGGGGAGCATGTCTTTACCCAGGTGGCAGGTGTCCATGCTGATGGAGACTCTAAAAATAAGCTCTACTATAACGAGTTGGTGCCTGAGCGTTTCGGGCGCAAACGTGAGTACGCCTTGGGAAAGAATTCCGGACGTGCCAACATTGCCAAGAATCTGGAGGAACTTGGATTGGAACTGACGCCTGAGCAGACACGCCGTGTTACTGAGCGTATCACAGAGTTGGGTGACAAGAAGGAAATTGTCACACAGGAAGACCTGCCTTACATTGTGAGTGACGTCCTGAAGCATGACGGCTCGGAAGACCGCGTTAAGCTCATCAGCTATGTTGTTTCTACCGCCTATGGACTGAAGCCTGGTGCCAATGAGCCTGCCTCACTGCGTCTGCGTGCTCTGAATGCTGATGGTACGGAAAGTGACAATAGACTGCTGACGTCTCAATACTACTGGGGTTTCGATGCTGAAGGAAATACTCCCCTCCCCGCTCACCGTCTTTGCGGGGGAACTTCACCTTGATGTGGTTGGAAGGCTTGCAGATGGGTTTGTCCGTCATCCTGAACATCACCACATCAGGCTGCTCACTCCTGATTCGCTCGAGAACCGCCTCGTAAACCGACGGGAAAAGGTAATCGTCGGCATCAACGAATTGCAGATATTGCCCGCGCGAGTGCTTGATTCCCGTGTTTCGCGCCACACTGAGCCCCGCCTGTTCCTGACGGAGATAGCGGATGCCCTCCCTGCCGACAAAGGTCGGCGGCACTTCACTACCGTCGTCCACAACGACAATCTCGGCTTCTTTGGGCGTAAGACGAAGTGCCTGAATGCTCTCCAAACAGGCTTGCAGAAAGGCTTCAGGCTCGTTGTGATAGGTGACGATGAAAGAGATGAGTGGCTCCATAATTAGCACAAAGGTACGAAAATTATTGAACATTGAACATTGAACATTGAAAAATTATTTGTATTTTTGCACAGAAATAGTAAATTGTAAATCGTCAAATCATAAATTATGATTGTTTGTATCGCCGAGAAACCCTCTGTGGCGCGTGAAATAGCGAATGTTCTTGGTGCCAAGAGTCAGAAGGACGGTTACCTCGAAGGCAACGGATATCAGGTGACGTGGACTTTCGGACACCTCTGTGAACTCAAGGAGCCGCACGAATACACGTCGATGTGGAAGAGTTGGAGCCTCAGTCAACTGCCGATGATTCCGCCTCGATTCGGCATCAAACTCAAGCAGGACAAAGGCATCGAGAAGCAGTTCAACATCATCGAAGGACTCTTCCAAAAGGCCGATGAAATCATCAACTGCGGTGATGCAGGTCAGGAGGGTGAACTCATTCAGCGTTGGGTGATGCAGAAGGCGGCGGCAAAGTGTCCCGTCAAGCGACTTTGGGTGAACAGTCTGACCGAAGAAGCCATCAGGGAAGGCTTTCAGACACTCAAAGACCAAAGTGCTTATCAAGGTCTCTACGAGGCAGGACTGATGCGAGCCATCGGCGATTGGTTGCTCGGTATGAACGCCACACGACTTTACACGCTGAAATATGCTGCAGGAAAACGTCAGGTGCTCAGCGTCGGCAGGGTTCAGACCCCTACCCTCGCCCTTGTTGTGGCCCGTCAGCGAGAGATAGACAACTTCGTCCCACGTCAGTCTTGGGTGCTCTCGACGCTTTACCGCGACACGAAGTTCAATGCGATAGAACGCGACGAAGAAGCAGAAGCGGAAGACGCCGCAGCCGTTGCAGCCGCTGCCGAAAAGGGCAAGAAACAGAAGCCGAAGGGTATCATCTACAAGCCCATCGAATACGCTACAGAAGCCGAAGGCAAGGCAATCATCGAGGGCATCAAGGACAAACCTTTCACAGTGCTTTCCGTCGAAAAGAAGAAAGGTACGGAAGCACCTCCAAGACTCTACGACTTGACAGGCTTGCAGGTGGATTGCAACAAGAAACTCGGACTTTCAGCAGAGCAGACTTTATCCATCATTCAGAGCCTCTACGAGAAGAAAGTCACGACCTATCCGCGCGTGGATACAACGTTTCTGCCCGACGATGTCTATCCGAAGTGCCCTCAAACGATGAACGGTCTCTTTCAGACCAAGTTCGCAGGCGTGGCTCCCTATGCCGACCTGATTCGTCCGCTTGGTGGTGGAAAGCCTCTCCGCAAGTCGAAGAAGGTGTTTGACAACTCGAAGGTGACCGACCACCACGCCATCATCCCGACGGGCATCATTCCGCAAGGCTTGACAGAACTCGAACAGAAGGTGTTCGACCTCGTTGCAAGAGCCTTCATAGCGGCGTTCTACGACGATTGCAAGTTCGAGACAACAACCGTGATGGGCGAAGTGAAGCCCTCCGACGACAAGCAAATCCTCTTCCGCACAACAGGCAAAGTCATCATCGAAGAAGGTTGGAAGGTCGTCTTCAAGAAGAAGGTTGAAACAAGTGATGAAGAAGCAGAACCTGACACGCTGCCCGTCTTCACCAAAGGCGAAAGCGGACCTCACGTTCCTCAACTGACCGAGAAGTGGACAACGCCTCCGAAGCCTTACACCGATGCCACTTTACTTCGTGCTATGGAAACAGCAGGTAAAACTGTCGAAGATGAAGAACTCCGTGATGCTATGAAAGAGAACGGCATTGGACGCCCAAGTACTCGAGCCGCTATCATCGAGACACTTATCCGTCGTAACTACATACGTCGTGAACGTTCTTCGCTACACCCCACTCCGACGGGCTTCGAACTCATCGACCTCATTCACGAAGAGCTACTCAAGAGTGCCGAGCTCACAGGTCGTTGGGAGAAGAAGTTGCGTCAAATCGAACGCCACGAATACGAAGCCAAGACGTTCCTCGACGAACTCAAACAGATGGTTTCGGACATCGTTCTTGCCGTCTTAAAGGAACAAAAGTCTCCTGCTTAAGAAAGAGATTTAGAGTGACCTTTACAATAAAACGCGGCTTTATACGTTATTATATATAATGAATGTAATGAAGACGCTTCTACGATATATCCTCGTGGCACTTCTTGTAGCTGCTTGTACGCCTGAGACTTACGTCAAGAAGGGCGACCAATTCTATGCTATCGGCGAGTACTTCGATGCTGCTGCCGAGTACAAGAAGGCTTACTCACGAACCCAACCTAAGGACAAGGACAAACGCGGTCAGAGAGCATGGAAGATGGCTCAGTGTTACCGTCGCATCAACTACACTGCAAAGGCCATTGGCGCTTATCAGAACGCCGTTCGCTATGGTTATCCCGACTCGATGGCTTTGCTCTATCTCGGACAACTTCAACAGAAGAATGGCGACTACAAGAATGCCATCAAGTCCTATACCGCCTTCCTCGAGAAGGTTCCTAACGACACTTTGGCTCTCAATGGCTTGAAAGGCTGTGAGTTGGCTCCGAAGTGGAAGAACACATTCTCGCTTTATAGCGTTAAGAAGGAGCCTATCCTGACGAGTCGAAGAAGCGACTTCTGCCCTGCCTTGCTTGGCGATGAGAGCGATATGCTTTACTTCAGTAGCACAAGAAACGATGCCAAAGGTAACGAAATAAGCGGCATCACGGGCACAAAGAGTTCGGACATCTTCTTCACGAAGAAAGACGACAAAGGCAAATGGGAACCTGTGGAAGCACCTGAAGGTGATTTGAATAGCGAGTTTGAGGAAGGTGCTTGTTGCTTCTCGCCTGATGGCAAAACGATGTACCTGACCGTCTGCACATACGACAGCGATTATCCGCGTTATGCACAGATTTATACAAGCCAAAGAAGCGATGCCTCTTGGTCCAAGCCTCAGGTTCTGCCGATAAGTAAAGACACGCTTACAAGCTTTGCTCATCCTGCCGTTTCGCCTGATGGCATGTGGCTTTACTTTACGAGCGATATGCCTGGCGGTCAAGGTGGTTTCGACATTTGGAAGATAGCGATTACCTCTCACGGACTTGGTGGCGTGGAGAACGTCGGTTGGCCCATCAATACGCCTGGCGACGAGATGTTCCCTGCATTCCGACCCAACGGTGACTTCTACTTCTCGAGCAACGGACATGTAGGTATGGGTGGCTTGGACATCATCAAAGCCGTACAAGACAGTTTAGGTGTTTGGACGCTCGAGAACCTCAAATACCCCATGAACTCCAATGGAGATGACTTCGGAATGACCTTCGAGGGTCTTCACAACAGAGGTTACTTCTCGACCAACAGAGGCGATGCAAGAGGTTGGGACCACATCATGCGGTTCGAGCATCCTGAAGTCATTCAGAGCGTGAAAGGTTGGGTTTACGAGAAAGACGGTTATGAGCTGCCCGAAGGCCTTGTCTACATGGTTGGCGACGACGGCACTTACCTGAAACTTAGTGTTCGAGGTGATGGCAGTTTCGAACAGGAAGTGAAGCCAAACGTCAACTACATCTTCCTCGGTACTTGTAAAGGCTATCTCAATCATAAAGAGGAACTTAGCGTCGATACAAGCAGCGTCAGCAAAGAATACACGCTTCAGTTCCCGTTGGCAAGCATCGAGAATCCTGTGCTCATTCGCAACATCTTCTATGAGTTCGACTCGGCTGTACTTCTCGACAGTTCAAAGGTTGCCCTCGACAGCCTTGTTGTCCTCCTGAACGAGAATCCCAATGTCACCATTGAACTTGCTTCACATTGCGACTTCCGAGGCAAGGATGAATACAACGAGAAGCTGTCGCAACGGCGTGCAGAGAGTGTTGTGAACTACCTCATACAGCATGGCATCGACACACTTCGCCTATCGCCAAAGGGTTATGGCGAGAAACGGCCAAAGATTGTGACAAAGAGAATTGCTGCAACCTACGACTTCCTGAATGAAGGTGACACTTTGACCGAGGCTTACATTATGGCACTCGACACAGAAGAGAAGCAAGAGATTTGTCATTCTCTTAACCGTCGAACCGAGTTCAAAGTCCTTCGCACGACCTATAAACTGTTCGATTCACCAACAGCCCCTGCTCCTGTTAAGGAAGAAATCGAGCAAGCCGAGAAGCCCGAGAAGCCCGAAACGCCTGACAAGGACAAAGTAACAGTCAAGATGGATGAGTCTGAAGTTGACAGAGCATCTAAAGATGCTGCAAAACCAACAGGTGAAAATCGTCGAACAGACGAAAAGTCCGATGGCATGAAAACAGAAGACAGGCCAAGGCTCGATTCAAAACGAAGAGCTCTTGAAGCAGCTAAATCTGCTCCTGCAAAAACTCGAGCAATCGATGATGTCAAACGCCTCGACACAAAGGACGTAAAGCAATAAGTCATTTGAACCCTTGAACCTTTGAACCCTTAAACTCTTGAACCTTTTAACTCTTGAACTCTTGAACCCTTGAACTCTTAAACCCCTAACATCCTCATAAAAAAGCCCCGTCAAACAAGACGAGGCTATTTTTGTGTTGTAGATTAAGATGTACTGTTTATGCCATCGATAGCTTACCATCTTTAGCATCAACTTTGATAGGACGATTTCGGTCGAGGCGGCCTGCAAGAAGTTCCTTCGATAGGTCGTCGAGCAGCAGGCGCTGAATGGCTCTCTTTACAGGACGTGCACCAAAGTCAGGGTCGTAGCCCTCGTTGGCCAAGAGGTCAATTGCTTCGTCGCTTACCTCCAAAGTCAAGCCGTTCTCTTTAAGCATCTTCTGAACTCCCTCGACTTGCAGACGAACTATCTGCTTCACTTCGCCCCAATTGAGGGGATGGAAGACGATAATCTCGTCGATACGATTCAGGAACTCGGGACGAATGCCGCGCTGTACCAACATATCGCGCACATCTTGCTCTCCCTTGTCGAGGTCGGCACCTGTCAGCAGGTTGCTTGTCATGATGATGATGGTGTTCTTGAAGTTGACAGTTCGACCCTTCGAATCCGTCAGACGACCATCGTCGAGCACTTGCAGCAAGGTGTTGAAGACGTCGGGATGCGCTTTCTCTATCTCGTCGAAGAGCACGACCTGATAAGGCTTCCTTCGAACGGCTTCGGTGAGCTGACCGCCTTCGTCATAGCCGACGTATCCTGGAGGGGCACCTATCAGACGAGTCACGCTGAACTTCTCCTGATACTCGCTCATATCGATACGCGTCATCATCGTCTCGTCGTCGAAGAGGTATTCGGCAAGCGCTTTTGCAAGCTCTGTTTTGCCGACACCTGTCGAGCCAAGGAAGATGAAGCTTCCGATAGGCCGTTTCGGGTCTTGCAAGCCTGCACGGCTACGGCGAACGGCATTGCTGACGGCGGCGATAGCTTCCTCCTGTCCGACAACACGCTTGTGCAGTTCTTCTTCAAGATGGAGCAGTTTCTCGGTCTCGCTCGTCTGCATCTTCGTGACGGGAATGCCTGTCCAACGACTCACGACATCGGCAATATCATCGGCTGTGACTTCGTCCCTTAATAACTTATTGCTGACAGAAGAACTTTCTTTCAGTTGCTTCTCAAGTTCAGGCAGCTTCGAGTACCGAATCTCGGCAACCTTAGCGTAATCGCCATCGCGTTCTGCTTGTTCAGCTTCGCGGCGGAGCTGCCCGATGCTGTCCTTCAGGGTTTGAACTTGGTCTGCTTGATGCTTCTCGTTCTCCCATTGCTGACGCATCTCTTTCTCCTGCCCTCGCAGGTCAGCTATCTCCTTCTCGATGTTTGCAAGCTTGGGGTCTTCTTTGCTTTCCCTACGGATGGCTTCGCGTTCTATCTCAAGCTGAGCGAGACGACGGCTTATCTCATCGAGCTCTTCAGGCACTGAATCGCGTTCCATACGGAGCTTTGCTGCGGCTTCGTCCATGAGGTCGATGGCTTTATCGGGCAGGAAACGTTCGGTGATGTAACGTTGCGAGAGCTGTACGGCAGCAATGACGGCGTCATCCTGGATGCGCACCTTGTGGTGGTTCTCGTAGCGTTCCTTAAGTCCACGCAAGATGCTAATGCTTGAGAGCGTGTCGGGCTCATCGACCATGACGGTTTGGAATCGACGTTCCAGCGCCTTGTCCTTCTCGAAGTACTTCTGGTACTCGTCGAGCGTAGTGGCACCGATGCTTCGCATCTCACCACGGGCAAGTGCAGGCTTCAGGATGTTTGCAGCATCCATCGCACCTTCGCCTTTTCCAGCACCAACAAGCGTGTGAATCTCGTCGATGAATAAGATGATTCCGCCGTTCGATTCCGTCACCTCTTTGACGACGCTCTTCAGTCGCTCCTCAAACTCACCCTTATACATAGCACCTGCCACGAGCGCGCCCATGTCGAGGCTGTAGAGTTGTTTGTTCTTCAGGTTCTCGGGCACATCGCCACGCAAGATTCTGTGGGCAAGTCCCTCGACTATAGCAGTCTTACCCGTACCTGGTTCACCTATCAAGATAGGATTATTCTTTGTCCTTCGCGAGAGAATCTGCAGCACACGACGTATCTCGTCGTCTCGTCCGATGACAGGGTCGAGCTTCCCTGCCCTAGCCTCGTCAACGAGGTTACGAGCATACTTCTGCAGGCTCTTCTCTTCTTGTTGTTGATTTGGATTCTGTATCATAGTTTTTCCTCCTTCTTTTTTTTTTATTAAAATCTCTCACTTTCTTTTGTACAAAAAGCATACAAAGAGAATATGAAGCAGACATATTGTCATAAATAGGGACAATATGGCAATAATTGTATGTCAATCAATATGTTTTACCTGACATTTTAATAATGTTTAACATAGAAATTGTTACACTTTGTTGCACATATTCACAAAAAAAAGTAATTTTGAGAGCAGAAATCTAATATCAATTACATTATTCTCATTTATACACATTATTAATTATTACAACTAATTTAAACCTTTAAATTTAACACTTATGAAAAAATTATCCTTAATGCTACTGGCAGCATTTATGGCTGTTGGAGCAATGGCTGCGGGACCAGAGAAACGTCAAATGAAAGCGTTGACTCCTGCTCAAGTGACAAGTTCGGTAAAACAAAACATGCCGAAGGGGAAAGCTGTAATGGTAAAGGCTCCTGTCATAAACGAAATCAAGATGATGGCGCAAAAGGCGAAAGCAAGTGCCAGAAAAGCTCCAAAGAAAGCGGGTATAGCTGATTTGCTCTCTGCTGATTGGATGCTCTGCTCTGATTATTACGAATATGATGAGGAGGCTGGAGGTCTGGTGGCTGCTACTATTCCTGCAGGTGGCCATTCCATCTCCTTCGAGATGACTGATGACAAAACTATTTCCATCAGCACCTTTACGAGTGATGCGACTGAAGCCATTCAAGGCACAGTTGCAGCGACGACAGATGAAGAATTGCTGGCACAAGGTGTTGTTGCTGAAATTACTATCGCTGGTGGTCAGACACTATTGACAAATGACACCTACGGTCCAATTCTTCTTCAAGGCCTTTCAAATGAGGATGGCAGCATCACGGCATACGTTTTTGAGAACGGCTATGTTGTGGTCGCCGGATATTGGGCAGGAGTCATTGGTGGCGACGGCCAGTATGCTGGCTACACCTGGACCGATTATTGCTCTTCATTAGTCCTTCCTGTGAACGGCTCTATGTCATGGACTAGTAATAAAGAAGAGCAGAAGGCTCCCGTTGTCATCTACCAAGACCCTGAGAACGCAAATACTGTTACCGTCTATAACTACGGAGGCGAAGAGACTGCTATCAATATCAAGATGAAGGAAGATAACACTTTCGTTATTCCTGAGCAGCCATTAGTGTATGCTGGTTCCGAAATCGGATACCTTTATCTTAATGGTATCACCTCTGATTATTATCTGGAATCCATCACTGGAGTTGGTACAGAAAACACCCTTACGTTCAACGGAAACTGGATGATGTATTCTGGTACTTCTCTTTATTATTTAGCATCTTCCACCACAATCACTTTGACCGAAGGCGAGTTCATTTATCCTGTAATTCCTAATGTTGCTACCGTTCCTGCAGACCCATTGGACATTCAGGTAAGAAACTATAATGAAGATAACGGCTGTGGTCTTTTCATCTTCACAATTCCTACTACTGATGTAGATGGAAATGACCTGAAGGAAGATTTGCTCTACTATCAGCTTTATTCTGATATTAAGGGAGACATTCAGCCCATCACTTTCACCCCGGAATATTATAAAGAACTTTCCGAGGAGATGAGCATCATTCCCTATACCTTCACCGACAATTATGACTTTATGGACTTTACGACATACAAGGTTGTGTACATGAATTACAAGTTCAACGATTTGTATGACCGTATTGGTGTGAAGAGCATCTATACTGGTGGAGGCGAGACAAACGAGAGCAATATCGTTTGGGCTGAAATAGAAAAGGAAGAATCTGCTCCAGCCATAATCGATGCTACCTTCAACTTCAACAAAATGGACCTCCCCACATCAAGCAGTGTAACTGCCGATGGTGACATCAATGAAACGAAAGAACTGACCGAAGAAGGCATCACATTGGCCATTTCCGTTGGAGACGAGAGATGCACTAATCCTAACAGATTCTGGAGCACATCCGCCGGTCCGCAACTTCGCGTCTATAGCGGCACGCTGACGTTCACTGCTCCAGAGGGCTATCTCATCACAAGCATCAAGTTCAACTACAATGGGAAAAACTGGGGAGGCAGCAACAATGCTGGAAACGTGACGGCCGATTCTGGCGACATCACTGACGATGCTACAAACCACCAGGCTACATGGACTGGCGAGGCTGCCAGCGTCATTTTCTCCTTCGGATATTATGACGAGGAAAATAAAAAATGGGTTAGCGGCAATAGCCAGTTCAACAGCATAGACGTCACCCTCTCTATCGACGGACCTAAGGTAACCGTCGGCGAAGCTCTTTATGCTACATATGTTGCTCCGTTCGACGTCTATTTCAATGGCGCAGGTGTGAGCGCTTATGCCGTTCAGGTGAAGACTGATTATGCACATCTCGAACCCGTGACGAGCGTTCCTGCTGGCACAGCTGTCGTGGTGAAAGCTGCAGAGGCTGGTACATATTCTATTACCAAAATCACCGACGAGGCTATAACCCTTGGTGCTGAAAACGACCTTATCACAGCTGCTGCTGACGTCACTGCTGACGGAACCCAGTACATCCTTGCTCAGGCAGATGGCGTCGTAGGCTTCTATCAGGCAACAGCAGGCAGCACCATCGCAGCCGGCAAGGGCTACATCTCGGTCGCTTCACCAGTAAAGGCATTCTATCCATTCGCCGAAGATGATGCAACAGCTATTCAGACAATAGACAACGGACAACAGGCAACAGATAGTGCTGTTTATAACCTGGCTGGACAGCGTCTACAAAAGATGCAAAAAGGCATCAATATCGTTGGTGGCAAAAAGGTTCTTCGCTAACACACAAGTGCAGGCATACTTTCCTTCCACATCCTTCTCTCCTCATCCCTGAGGGAAGGGATTGTGGGGGTGATGCATCGACAACAATTTTATTAACCATATAATCTAAAATAAAATGAAATACATAGCACCTGCAATGCAGACAGAAGAGGCTCAGGTTATCAAAATGTTGGCAGAGAGCCTGATTATTAGCAACACTACCGTCGACGGCAGCAAAGCCCTCACGAAAGAAGATAACAGTTGGGACATCTGGGGCGAGCAGTAAGATTCATCCCGCCGTTTTCAACCAGTGAAACACAAACAATCCCCGATACGCAGCAGCGTATTGGGGATTGTTGCATGATAATGAATTAATATAGAGAAGTTCTTCTCTTGGTCTTAGAAAACCATGCCTCTGCTATTGGATATGGTAGCGCCTACGTTCTTTAGAACTCGGCGTTCCTTGGTGTACGAGGGAAGGGAATGACGTCGCGGATGTTCTGCATACCTGTAACGAACAGGATGAGACGCTCGAAGCCAAGACCGAAGCCTGCATGTGGGCAGCTGCCGTACTTGCGGGTATCGAGGTACCACCACAGGTGCGTCAGGTCCATACCACGACGGTCCACCTCTGCCATCAGCTTGTCGTAGCTCTCCTCACGAACGGAGCCGCCAATGATTTCGCCAATAGACGGGAAGAGGACATCCGTGCCTTGCATGGTGGGACCAGGTGCTACGGCGCCCTTGTAACCGATGCTGCCGCCATCGGCTGTCTCCTGATTCTGCTTCATGTAGAAGGACTTGAAGGAACGCGGATAGTCGGTCATGATGACGGGCTTCTTGAAGTGTTCCTCCACGAGGTAGCGTTCGTGCTCGCTGGCAAGGTCGTCGCCCCACTCGCAGGGGAACTCGAACTTCTTGCCGTTCTGCTTTGCCTCCTGCAA